>JAFEIL010000548.1 GCA_017495105.1 Emticicia sp.
CCGCCGCGCAGCGTAATCTTCGCATCATCCACGTTGAGCGTTGTCACGGGTACTGACACAAGTGTTCTTTTATTGTATTTTTTTTTTAATGATAAGGCAGCCACCGAAGTCTACACCTAAGGCTTCGTCGGGAGCGTCAGATGGGTATAAGAGAGATATGTAAAAGCGGTTCTTACTATAAAAATTGTGTAAATACTGAATGTAAAATCCAAAATTAAGAAAACTAAACGCTAAGACTTATTCGTAACATCAGCAGCATAAATTTTTTACTTTTACGCATATTTCTCCTATGCACGTTACTCTCATGTATCAAACACAAAGAAGAAAACCAAAGAAAAACTCAAAGAGCTACGCTTACTGAAGTAAAAACCCAAGCAATCACCTCTCAAACATTCCCTATACAACTAAATACGAATGGTATAATCAAAGTCCAACAACAAACGCAGCTTTACTTTAAGATAGTGGGCGAAATTGCACAAATAAACTTCAGCAATACTTCGGCAGTGAGGCAGGGGCAGGTGTTGGCTGTAATAGATAATCGGCAAGCACAAATGGCTATCTTGCAAGCACAAGACCAATTAAAAAAAGCAAACTTTGCCCTCAACAAATTATTGATTGAATATGGTGGAAAAGACCTCGATACGCTGAGTATTCGCCCACGGTTTTTGGAGAGTATCAAAATCCAAAGTGGCTACTACGAAGCCCAAACCGCCCTCCGCAATGCCCAACTGCAATACGATAATAGTTTTCTGAAAGCTCCCTTTGCGGGCGTAGTTTCTAACCTCAAAACCAAGCAGCACAACCAAGCCAGTTTGGCTGAGCCGTTTTGTACACTATTGAGCAATATCCTAATTGCCGTAGAAACCTATGTACTTGAATCGGAGTTAGGAATTGTCCAAATCGGGCAAGTGGCTCAAATATTGCCTTTGGCTTTTCCCGAAAAAAAATATGTAGGTAAAGTCTATGAAATCAATCCGCAGGTAAATCAGCAAGGTTTGGTGGCTATCAAAATAAAGATACAAAATGCTGATAATCAGCTAATTGATGGTATGAACGCCCGAATAATTATCGAAAAAACGCTACTCAATCAGTTAGTTGTGCCGAAGTCGGCCGTTGTCGAGCGGTCAGGTCGTAAGGTGGTTTTTGCCTACGAAAACGGTCTTGCCAAATGGAATTACGTAAGCATTACCCACGAAAACGAAACCTCCGTAGTTATATCAGAAGGGCTAAAAGCAGGGGCTTTGGTAATCATCGAAGGAAACCTAAACTTGGGGCATGATGCCAAGGTTGAAATAAAAAAACAACAATGATTCGTTTCTTCATTCACCGCCCGATAGCTGTCATTATCACTACACTTTCGTTGGTTTTGCTGGGTGTTATCACTTTTCGGCAAATTCCAGTATCGCTTTTGCCCAATATTGCCATTCCCGAAATCACGGTTCAAATCTCATATCCGAGTGCATCTGCCAAAGAACTCAACGAAACAATCAGCAAACCAATCCTCAACCAACTCCAACAAGTCAATCATTTGACCGATATTGAAGCCGAAAGTCGAGATGGTTTTGCAGTCTTGAAACTTCGCTTTGATTTCGGAGCAAATATCAATTTGGCATATATTGAAACTAACGAGAAAATTGATGCCATCATTGGTAATTTACCACGAAATTTAGAACGCCCCCAAGTTATCAAAGCAGGGGCAAGCGATATTCCAGTTTTTAATCTGAATGTGTGGGAAAATTCCCCTCTCCTGCGTAAAGGGGCAGGGGGTGAGGTAAGTTTTTTAGAACTCAGCGAGTTTTGTGAAAACATCTTAAAACGTAGAATAGAGCAACTAAAAGAAGTGGCTTTGGTTGATATGACGGGCTTGTCAAAAGCCGAAGTTTCGATTATTCCGAAGCAATCGGTGCTACAAAGTTTGGGTATGACCGAGCAGGATTTAAGTATAATGTTGCAAGAAAACAACATTGATTTGGGTAATTTTGTAGTACGAGATGGGCAATATCAATATAATATTAGGTTTTCATCAACGCTCAAAACCATTCAAGATATTGAAAATATTTATTTCAAACGTGCAGGGAGGCTTTTGCAATTAAAGACACTTGCCGAAGTAAAAATCAATGAGCGAAAACTCAAAGGAATCTATACCTTCAATGGGCAGCGAGCAATTTGCTTGTCCATCATCAAACAATCAGACACGCAATTATTGGCATTGCAAGATGAACTCAATAAGCAAATTGAGCGATATAAAATCGACTATCCTAACCTTCAATTTGCCATCAGTCAAGACCAAACCGAGTTGCTCAATCTCTCTATCAATAACCTTACAAGCAATATTCTTTTTGGCGGATTGTGTACGTTTGTCATGATTTTTTTCTTTATGAGCGACCTAAAAACGCCATTTTTGGTTGGTTTCATTATTCCTGTTTCCTTAGCCATTACTTTTTTATTCTTCTATTTATTCCAAATTTCTATCAATATTGTTTCGTTGGCGGGTTTGGTTTTGGGCATCGGCGAAATCATTGATAGTTCAATTATCGTCATCGAAAATATTGAGCAAAAGCGAGAAGAAGGACACGATTTAGAAACTTCGTGTGTGGCGGGTACGCAAGAAGTAATTGTGCCGCTTTTTACCTCAATTCTGACTAATTCGGCGGTTTTTTTGCCATTGATTTTTATGAGTGGTATTGCAGGGGCGTTGTTTTTCGACCAAGCCATAGCCGTTACACTTTCTTTGGGTATTTCACTGCTTTGTTCTTATACACTTGTGCCTGTGTTGTACCGAGTTTTTTATAGAAATCAGTCGAATTTTGCCTTAAAAACAATCTTTGTCTCCCGTAAACTCGAAGATGCTTATGATAGGCTTTTTGATTTTATTTTCAAACATAAAAAAACGATGTTTTTGTTTTTTATCGGCTTGGTTTTTGCTTTTATTCCGCTTTTTATGGCAATCAATAAAGCAGGAATGCCAGCGATAAGTCATACAGAATTGGAAGCAAAAATAGATTGGAACGAACCCATCACGGTTGAAGAAAACCAGAAAAGAAATGGGGTTTTGATGAATGAAATCAAAACTAAGAAAATTTATACAAGTGGCTTCATTGGGCAACAACAATTTTTGCTGAATAGAGATTTACAACAAAATTTTAATGAAAGTTTATTAAGTATAAAAGTAGCTTCAAATGAAGATTTTGAAGCAATAAGCAATGAAATTAAGGCTTTTTTGCAAGAAAAATACCCCAAAGCTATTACTGAAATAAGGGCTACAAAGAATATTTTTGAGCAATTATTCAACACAACGGAAACACCACTGCAAGCAAAAATCAAAAGTACTAATCAAGGCAATGTGCCGAGTGTTGAGCAAGCAAATGATATTTATGAAAAATTTATTCGACAAAATATAGTAACAAATCTTCCTGCCTTACAAAACCGAATTTATATAAAAATTCTTCCCGAAAAACTCTTACTTTATGACGTGAACGATGAAGCAGTTTATCAGAAATTAAAGACAATTTTTAATGAAAATATCGTCGGAAATCTCAAATCCGAGCAAAAATACATTCCGATTTTTATTAGTAATAAAATGAATAAAACAAACGAAACCATTCAAAATACAAGTATAAAGACAAAAAAAGGCGATTTTGTTTCGTTAAATCAGCTAATTGAAATCACAAAAAAACAAGATTATAAATCGTATTTTCAAGGCAAAGAAGGGGCATATATTCCTTTTAATTTTTCAGAAAAAGACATTAAAAAGAAGCAAGAAAGTATTAAAAGTATAATTTCAAAAAGCCATGGATTGAACGTTAGTTTTTCAGGAAGTTTTTTTAAAAATCAGTCAATAATGCAAGAGTTATTGTTGATTTTGGCAGTGGCTATTGTGTTGTTGTATTTTATTTTAGCTGCCCAATTTGAGTCGCTTACACAGCCATTTATTGTCATGCTGACTATTACTTTTGGCATTACAGGGGCGTTGTTTACTCTTTGGCTATTCAACGATAGCCTCAACATTATGTCAATTATTGGAATAGTAGTTTTGATTGGGATTTTAGACAATGATTCCATCTTGAAAATTGACACCATGAATCGCTCTGTTAATTCAATGACAATAATCGAAGCCATTAAATCGTCAGGCAAAAAGCGACTAAAATCTCAAATAATGACATTTTTGACTACCATTTTGGGGGTTTTGCCCGTACTTTTCAGCAGTGGACTTGGTTCAGAATTACAAAAGCCTCTTGCCTTGTCGGTCATTGGCGGAATGTGCTTGGGTTTATTTATTTCACTCAGTTTTATTCCTTTGATTTATTGGTTTGGTAGCAACAAACGCAAGAATAATATTTGAAAACAAATTCGGGATTTTATTTTTACCTATTTTTGTAAATAAATATGAAATCAAATGAATACGCTTAACTCAGAATGGCAAACTGCCAAAGAATACAAAGATTTAACTTATAAAAAGCGTAATGGCGTGGCAAGAATCGCCTTTAATCGCCCAGAAGTACGCAATGCTTTTCGCCCGAAAACAGTTTTTGAACTCATTGATGCCTTTGAGGATGCCCGCAACGATGCTACGATAGGTGTTGTATTGCTTTCGGCCGAAGGTCCTGCACCAAAAGATGGTGTTTGGGCATTTTGTAGCGGTGGCGACCAACGTGCCAGAGGAAAAGATGGATACAAAGATGAAAGAGGAGTAGGGCGTTTGAATATTTTGGAAGTTCAGCGTCAGATTCGTTTCATGACAAAACCCGTAATTGCTGTTGTGCCAGGTTGGGCCGTTGGTGGTGGGCATAGCCTACACGTAGTTTGTGACTTGACTCTTGCCAGCAAAGAACATGCTATTTTCAAGCAAACTGATGCAAATGTAGCCAGTTATGATGCTGGTTATGGTTCGGCATATTTGGCTCGACAAGTAGGGCAGAAACGTGCAAGAGAGATTTTCTTTTTGGGTAGAAATTATTCGGCACAAGAAGCATTTGATATGGGAATGGTCAATGCCGTTATACCGCACGATGAATTAGAAGATACCGCTTACCAATGGGCTCAAGAGATTTTGGAGAAGAGTCCGATGGCAATCAGAATGTTGAAATATGCATTTAATATGATTGATGATGGCTTAGTAGGACAACAAATTTTTGCTGGCGAAGCCACTCGCTTAGGCTACATGACAGAAGAAGCCCGTGAAGGCCGTGATGCTTTCTTAGAAAAGCGTAAGCCAGATTATGACCAGTTCCCGAAGTATTCTTAATTTGTTCTTATTATTTGTAGAAAATATACGTAAAAAGCCGCAGTTTGATTGATTCAAGCTGCGGCTTATATTATATTTATTCGTAAATCGTAATTCGATTAATTCGTAAATTCTTACTACTGTCCAATCTGCTCAAGTTTTTTATGAAACTTCCATGAAACAGGAATCTCATGCTTTGTGCGTGCAATGCGTAAACGATACCCACGTGCATTACCTTCTACTTTGTGAATACCACGCATATTGATTACGAACTTGCGGTGTAGACGAACAAATTGTGGGTGTGCTGCTAATTCTTTTTCTACTTGTGCTAATGGAGTTTGAACCGTTGTTTTTTCAATACCCATTAGGCTTTGCCAGTAGAAATCTGTCGAATCCTTCGAGGTTTCGGCATAAATCAATTGGTTTGGAATCAAACTTAATTTTTGACCAATTTCGCCAAAAACCATTACGGGAAACAGTTGTTTGCTGTTTGGAGGATTGATTGACCCTAAGTTACTATTAATATTTTCGGCAGTTGTAGAAAACTTATTATGAAATAAATTCTGCTGAATAAAAGTAATAATCGTAATCGGAATAATAGCTATAGCCACCGCTTTTATAATATCAATAAATGTAAAAGCTACAATGTTGAAATAATTGCTATACGCCATTATTAATATCCCTACAACCAAAATAGTTGCTGAAAGATGCACAACTTGGCGTGCAACTGTCCATAGTTGGTCATTATAAAAATTGGAAAGAACCATCGGCAAAACGAATTTCGCTATCAACATTCCAACGAAAGCAACTATACCAAAGCCAATCAAATAAATCGTTTTTGAACCATTTAAAAATTCTGAAATACCGAAAGGCTGAACACCAACTGCTACAATTGCTACAAATAAACCTACCAAAAGAGAAATAATAAAGCCTCTAAACGAACTGATAGATGTGGCCATTGGTTTTTTAAATGACGCAATAAATGTTCCTATAATTTGGCTAATACCATCAAAAAAACTACGTAAAATTTTCATTTTAAATTTAAAAAGGTTTTTGTTAGAACCAGAAATTGGTGTTTTTGTTTAATAATCAAAAACTATACCAATTATCGGGTTGCAAAGATAGTATATTAACAATTGAAAATTATCATCATTTTCTAATCAAATAACTTTCTCTTTACTGATAATCAGGTATTTATTTAATCAACTCAATCCAGCCTTTTATGGTTGTAGGCACTTCGTCAGCTTTATCTAAACGCTGAATAACTACTTGTGCTACATAAAAATATGTTCCTGAAGTTAAGTCAAGTCCATTACTTGTCTTACCATCCCAGTTAAGAATATCGCCGCTCGATTCATAGACTTTCACTCCATAACGATTATAAATCTCGATACTAATAGTTTTGATAAACGCCGAGCAAGTCATCGGAGTAAAGGTGTCGTTTTTACCATCACCATTTGGCGTTAGTACATTTGGTAGCTCGACAATCGGGCAGTTATCTTTACATATAATATTACTTGGTGCACTTTCAATATTCAAACGATTGACGGCCGTAATATAATAACATCCTGCAAAACCATCTTGTAAAGGTTTCACGTGTGCAAAAGAAGTTTCAGTTGCTGGAACGGTCGCTAAAAACTTCGGCTGTTCATCTTTATAGCGAGCATAATAAATATTATATTTCAGTATATCAACTCTGCATATTATTCCACCAGCACTTTGTGGAGTTCGCCAGCTAAATTTATTTGAAACACTACTGGCTTCACAAATCGCTTTTCGGTCGAGGTTTTGACAGTTGATTTCTTCCGAACTAAATGTAGGCGGACAAGGCGGCGTATTATCAATCGGTGTACCGCAAGCTACTTGAGATAAATTATTGAGCAAACCTAATTGAGGTAAACGAGCGTAAACTCCAACGGTTTCTACTTTGTAGCAATACGAAGTATCAACTTTCATTTGAATGGTACTTGTGCCATCATCTGGGAATCTATCTACGCCATCATCAAGATAAGTATAGGTATTTACTGCACCAACCGATACTTCAGCTATGATATTAAAACTTCCCGGTCTTGTGCGAGACTCTCGGTAAACACGGTGTTTGCGGTTATCATTGTTCCAAGGCACATTAGCTTGCCAGTTAATTCTGACTTTTTGAGCATCGGAAGTCGCTACTAATCTTACACTACTTGCGATTTGGCTTTCGGCCAAAACTTTATCGTTTTCATACAAAAATGTTACCTTATATGTATACCCATTTTGTAAAGTATTTAATCCTCCATCAACAAAAATAGTATCAGCTACTCCTTTTCTTACTTTGGTTGAAATGCTCGTTACGAGTTGAAAAACACCCCCATTGATACCTGAAGCACGGTAGAGCTTATATTGATAAGGACCTTTATATTCTGTTGAGTCAAAACCCAACGGGCGTGTCCATTTTACATTGATTCTACCAGTTTGGGCATCAGTACTTTCGATACTTACATTGGTTAGTACAGGAGCTCTTTGTGGCAATTCACTGCCAACACAAGCCTCATTTGAAGGCACACTTGGAATAGATACAAAATCAGACGCTGCCAAACTAGCTACAAGACTATAACTATATATTTTACCATTTTGAGATTTGGTATCAAGGAAAAAAGTGTCTTTAACAGAAATTCGGGCAACTTCTACAAAACCCAAAGATGCTGGTAAACCGACCTCGCATTGAGCAGGAATATAATTTGAACAACCCTCTTTTCGATAAACAATCATTTCGGCATTTGAAATACTACAATCAGGGTATTGTTGCCAACGAAGCTCTATACCTCTTTCGGTATTCTTAGCCGTCAATCCCCTTGGTCGAGGTGGGATAACCTTGATTTTTACAGTTTTAGTATCGGTTAATTGTACAGCAAATCTGCCCGGGAAGTCTTCAACCTTAAACAATACATCGTAGGCTTGTCCACGCACGTGCTTACAATTGGTTTCCCAAGTGAAAGTGCCCGAAGCAGGGCTTTTTTGTGGAATATTAAGCGGAATAAATTTGGCTTCTAATGGTACTACAAAACTGGCTACTCCACCAGATGCATCTCGGTTATAAACCCCGCTATTTGTTGTAATTTTTATATTATTATTATCACCATCAATTGCAGATACTTTAAACTCTATTTTTTGTCCAGCTTCTACACAAATTTGATTTGGTACGGTCAGGAGTGGTCGTTTATTTGGTGTTTCAACAACAATAATTTGCATATCTCGGGTAATTTCCCCGATTTTAGAATACTGCCCATTTGCCCCCTTTCGCCATTCTTCAATAATAAAGGCCACATTTATCTGATACTGTGGCGTTGTCCATTTACCAGGAGCATCCCAAATCAAATCTCCAGTTGTAGAATTTATTTTAAAACTTGAAGGCCCAGAACCGTCTTCGGAAAGTAAATTTGTTCCGAGTGTAGCAGGGTCTTTATAACCCGCAATAAATTCTCCAGTCCCAGATCCTTCGCCAAAATCTCGTTTAGGGGTCGTTAGTCGATAAGCCAGGCTATCACCATCAGCGTCAAATGCACCAGGATTGTGAATAAATTTCTTGCCTACGCCAGCTGTATCAATCGGGATATTTAATAAGACAGGAGTATTATTCAAGCCTAAAGCACCATTTACTACAACTGTGGTTTCGACAAAAAAACTAATTTCATCAGTACGCCCCGGTAAATTGACAGTGTTTACGTTTCGATTTGAAATGGCACAAGTAATTGTATATCTACCTTGAGCGGGAAATGTAAATGTTGTATCATAAACATTACACATCGTCGAGGCATTGATGAGTGTTTTTTTCTTTCGTTTTACCGTGTAAAGCGGCACTCCAGTTACGCCAAAGTAAAAATTGACCGTATTTTGCCCTTCGTTGGCAGTCACACCATTTATTTGGTCAGTGTATGTGGTGAGTGTAACTCTGTAAGTAAGACTTGTATTTGAGATTCTTTTTGCTGTAATCTCTCCTGCCCTAATATGGGTTGCCCTTGCAGGATAAATTGCTAAAAGACCGATGATAAAAGAAAAAAGTATAAATTTCAATGCTTTCATAGACAATTTATTAGGATTTACATAAACATAAACGAAAAATACGTAATCCTTGTGTTAATATTGAATAGTTTTTTTAAAAACAATTTTACAAAACAAAAAGTTAGATTTTTATTAAGATAATAAATTATCAAAAAAGTAAAAACTTTTATTGATTCTAAGCTATTTGTAGCTTACTTTTGGGCATTGAAAGTAATTGTACTTTTCAAAGGAATGTAAAATTCGTCAATTGTTCATTAAAATTATTAGATAAGGCTATGTCTTGGCTCACAAAAACGTTAACAAGTTCAATTGGAAAGAAAGTCCTAATGTCACTTACAGGTCTATTTCTTTGTACTTTTCTGTTAGTTCACCTTATTGGAAACTTACAACTTTTCAAGCCCGACGGTGGCTATGCTTTCAATAAGTATGCGGTATTTATGACAACTTTTACACCTATAAAAGTTATTTCTTACGCTAATTACTTTTTGATTTTGTTCCATGCTTTTTGGGGATTATACCTCGAATACCAAAATCGTAAGGCTCGTCCAATCTCCTATGCAGTTGTAAGAAATCAATCTTCGTTCTCAAGCCGTAACATGGCAATTTTAGGAACAATCCTATTGGTTTATATCGTTGTTCACATGGGAGATTTTTGGTATAAATTCCATAATGAGCCACTACCTTATGTACAGTACACTGAAAATGTAACTACAGGACAGGTTGTAACAAAAACAATGGATAGTAGTTATTCACAAGAAGTGAAAATGGCAGAAATGACCGATGCAGTTGCCGGAACTCATTCTGTTATTGTAAAAGATTTGTATAAAGAAGTTGCAACGGCTTTCCAAAATCCTTTATTAGTGATTTTTTATATTCTCGGAATGATTGCAGTAGCTTATCACTTGTATCACGGATTTCAAAGTTCATTCCAAACTTTAGGTTGGAATCACCCAAAATATACACCTTTGGTTAAGTTTATCGGAACTTGGGTTTTTGCAATTGCTATTCCTTTGGGTTTTGCAGCAATGCCGATTTTCTTTTTCTTTAAGTAATATTTCATAGGTTATTGATTTTAATAGACTAATTGATAATAAATAAGATGTCAAATAAATTAGATGCCAAAATTCCAGAAGGTCCGATAGCAGACAAATGGACAAAGTATCGTTCAACTGTACCATTAGTAAACCCAGCTAACAAGCGTAGTTTGGAAATCATTGTGGTTGGTACAGGTTTAGCAGGAGCATCAGCTGCCGCTACATTAGCCGAAATGGGTTATAAAGTGAAAGCATTCTGTTTCCAAGATTCACCTCGTAGAGCTCACTCAATTGCTGCTCAAGGTGGTATCAATGCTGCCAAAAATTATCAAAATGATGGTGACTCTGTTTACCGTTTATTTTATGATACAATCAAAGGTGGCGACTACCGTGCAAGAGAAGGGAACGTACATCGTTTGGCCGAAGTTTCGGGAAGCATCATCGACCAATGCGTAGCTCAAGGTGTGCCTTTTGCCCGTGAATACGGTGGACTTTTATCAAATCGTTCGTTTGGTGGTACACAAGTACAACGTACTTTTTATGCCGCTGGGCAAACTGGTCAACAATTATTACTTGGAGCTTATTCAGGTCTTGAGCGTCAGGTGGGTATCGGTAACGTAACCATGTACACTCGTCACGAAATGCTTGATGTCGTAACAATTGATGGTAAGGCTCGTGGAATTATTGCAAAAAACTTAGTAACTGGCGAACTTGAGCGTCATTTCGGACACTCAGTATTGCTTTGTACAGGCGGCTATGGAAATGTATTCTATTTGTCAACCAATGCGATGGGTAGCAACGTAACTGCCGCTTGGAAAGCTCACAAGAAAGGTGCAAATTTTGCTAATCCTTGTTATACACAAATTCACCCGACTTGTATTCCAGTATCGGGCGACCACCAATCGAAACTCACTTTGATGTCAGAATCATTGCGTAACGATGGTAGAATTTGGGTACCGAAAAAACAAAATGATACTCGTCTCGGAAATGATATTCCAGAAGAAGAAAGAGATTACTACTTAGAGCGTCGTTATCCTGCCTTCGGAAACTTAGTTCCTCGTGATATTGCCTCACGTGCCGCCAAAGAGCGTTGCGATGCAGGTTATGGTGTTGGTGCATCAAAAATGGCAGTTTACCTTGATTATGCTTACGCTATAGAGCGTTACGGCAAAATTGAAGCAAACAAGAAGAACATGCATAATGCTTCAAAAGAGGAAATTAGTGAAATGGGTAAGGCCGTTGTGAAAGAAAAATACGGCAACTTATTTGACATGTACAAGCAAATCACAGGCGAAGACCCTTACGAACTGCCAATGCGTATTTATCCTGCTGTTCACTACACAATGGGTGGACTCTGGGTTGATTATAACTTGATGACAAACGTTCCAGGACTCTATGCTTTGGGTGAAGCTAATTTCTCTGACCACGGTGCAAACCGTTTAGGTGCAAGTGCTTTGATGCAAGGTTTGGCTGATGGATATTTCGTTATTCCTTATACAATTGGTTCTTACCTTTCAAGCGAAATTCGTACAAAAGCAATTTCAACTGACCATCCAGCTTTTGTTGAGGCCGAAAAAGCTGTTCAAGATAGAATTTCTAAATTGTTGAACATCAAAGGAAAGCAATCGCCAGAATCATTCCACAAGCGTCTCGGTAAAATCATGTGGGATAAATGTGGAATGGCTCGTAGTGAAAAAGGCTTGATAGAGGCAATCGCAGAAATTCAAGCGTTGAAAAATGAGTTTTGGTCAGATGTACGTATTTTGGGCGATGCTGATGAGTTCAATCCAGAATTAGATAAAGCTGGTCGTGTGGCTGACTTTATCGAACTCGGAGAATTGATGTGCGTTGATGCTCTCAATCGTAATGAATCTTGCGGAGGTCACTTCCGTGAA
The DNA here is from genome assembly GCA_017495105.1 of Emticicia sp. Taxonomy (GTDB): domain Bacteria; phylum Bacteroidota; class Bacteroidia; order Cytophagales; family Spirosomataceae; genus Emticicia. The sequence continues at coordinate 12,195 of JAFEIL010000548.1, forward strand.
GAATTCCAAACTGAAGAAGGCGAAGCATTGCGTGATGATGAAAACTATATGTACGTTGCTGCCTGGGAATATGAAGGTGAAAGCAAGTGGAACCTTAATCCAGAACCCTTGATTTACGAAAATATCAAAATTGCTCAGCGTAGTTATAAATAGAATTTAATGTGCTGATTTGCCAATGTGCTGATGTGCCAATTATGGTTATATTTTTTAATTATTTTTGAGATATAATTCATGTAATCATCAC
>JAFEIL010000193.1 GCA_017495105.1 Emticicia sp.
GATTGAAAATAAAAAAAGTATTCAGCAGATAGCATTTGATTGTGGGTTTCATAATTTATCAAATTTTAACCGCTCTTTTAGATTATTGAAAAACCAAAAACCTGCCGAGTATAAGCAGGTTTTTGGTGGGTTGAAGAGTTAGTAAGATTAAGTTGTTGTTGTTGTCACTTTTCATCAAAAAAGTCAAATTAATAAAATCTGACTTTTTTGATTGTTGTACGGTATCGAACCTTGAGTTATTTGTGGTCTTATCCAGACTCGAACTGGAATCTAAAGTTTAGGAAACTTCTATTCTATCCCTTGAACTATAAGACCATGATTCTTCCGTACAAATTTAATAAGAAAAAAGGTTTTATGCTATTTTCAATTTTGATTCTTCTTTCATTATTGGGTTATTCATCATTCTTTTTCGTAAATCTTTCATATCTTGACTAACTTTTTGTTGAACAACTCTTGCATAAATTTGTGTAGTACGAATATCCTTATGCCCAAGCATCGAACTGACAGATTCAATAGGGACACCATTGGAGAGTGTTATAGTTGTGGCAAATGTATGACGTGCCAAGTGGGTTGTTAAGTATTTGTTTATACCACATATATCCGCTAACTCTTTCAAATAAGCATTATATTTTTGATTACTATTTACAGGAAACAATCTATTCTGAACTTTTCGGCAATTATGTTTTTCGTATTTGTCGATAATTTCTAAGGGAATTGGCAGAGCCATTACTCTTTCTTTCGTACCTGTTTTCTCTCGATAAGTTTGTAACCAAATCTCTCCATCTACACTTTTTGATATATTGTCAGGTGATAAGTTTGTTAAATCAGCATAGGCAAAGCCAGTAAAACAACAGAAAATAAATATATCTCGCACTTCTTCAAGTCGCTTGATTAAGTTAGACTTATTGTATATCATTTCAATTTCTTCCATTGTGAGAATGTCTCTATTGGCAGGCTCGTATGTACATTTGAAGTCTTGAAAGGGATTTGTTTTTAACCAACCAATCCTAACAGCATGACGAATAATTTGCTTTAAGCAACTCATATATTTCATGTAAGTATTTTTCTTAACCCCTTCAAAAGTTTCAAAATAATATTCAAAATCAATTACAAATTGGTATTTCAAATTGCAGAGAGCTTCATCACTAAGGTTGTACTTATTTCTGAGGAAAGATTGAATTTTAAGTTTTGTGGTAACAAAATGTTTCTTGGTATTTTTGGACATTCTACCTGCATCTACTCTTTCTTGCACTCGAAGTAAATGGTAATCAATTAGTTCCATCAATGTTTTTTTCTCTTCCTTTACACCCATGTAGGCGTTCCTAACCATTTCTGGGGTAACATACTCATTTTGGGATGTTAATACATTGTAATTTTTCTGCAATTCGCCTCGAACGGTATTGATGTAATTATTGATAATCTTAGCCTCTTGACCGCTACCTTTTGCCATACCTGCTTTTTGAATCCATTTGTCAGGCTCTATTTTTTTACCGAGAGAAAATTGTGTTCTTCTTCCTTCAATGGTCAATCGGACATAGATAGGAGCAAGCCCATCTATCATTTTGGGCTTGTTGAGCCAAATAAGAATTGATAAGTTTTGATTTACTTTCATTGTTTGATGTAGTTTTAAGCGACCGAATTCATTTAAAATGACTTCGTTTTGATTAATTTAATTTCTTGTAATCTGTTTATTATCAGTATGTTACAAGCAATTCGGTCTCCAAAGCTAACAAACAAAAAAGGATACCGAAAGGGGTACATTTTTGTTGAAAGTATTTAGGTTGATTTGGCAGAAAATAAATAAAAAAACCGCCAAATCGTATGATTTAGGCGGTTTTGGTATGATATATCGTGATAATTAAATTCTCGTCGGGAATCGAACCCGAATCAAACGTTTAGGAAACGCTTATTCTATCCGTTGAACTACGAAACCAATCATATTTCTACAAAAATATAAAGAATTTGTTTTTGTTACATCAATTAATACCAATTTCATCAATAAATAACCAAGAAGGATTTCCTTTGCCAGGATGATTATCGGGAAGTTTGCCATAATTTTGAGCTACAATTCTCACATAGCGTCCTTTTTTGCCTTCAATTCCTATGTTTAGTTGTTGTACAACTTTTTCTTCTCCTTCTAAGTTACCCAATTGCATTTTTTTTGCACTTGTAAACTTTTTGCCATCTTCAGAAACAAAAACTTCTACCTCACGAGGCAGCATTATCCACGAACCTCTCGAACGCAAGAAAGCAAACGAAACCGTTTGTAAGTTCAATACTTTTCCTAAATCAATCATTACATCAAGGTTTTTGCCTTCAAAACCAACCCAAGTATCTAATTTTCCTGCTTCGCCTTTTACACCATTTGTCAGACCGTAAGTTTCACCGCCAAGATATTTGGTGGGCTGGCTCGCCAAAGTATATTTTCGTCCAGTCGATTTATTGATGTAATAATATTTGCTCATATCCTTACCTAATTTCTGCCCGTTAGCTGTAAATGTAGATGCTCTAACCGTTGCATCTTTGGTTACGATTACACCCGTTGGCTGATAAACTAACGAATTTGCCGTTGGTTCTGTGCCATCAATGGTGTATCTGATAACTGCTCCATTATCAGCAGTCTTGAGTTTTACCGCTACTTGACTTTTGGCGTTTACCAACGAACTCGCCGTAACATCATAATAAGCATTTGAATAATTGACGTCCAAAAATCTAAGTCTCTCAAAGTGTGTTTTTAGGCGTTTCGTGAAATCTTTGTAATTTTTGTTATTATTTGCTGCCCAAGCCACTTCGGCCAATGCCGATGCTCTTGGAAAAATCATATATTCTGCATGGCTTGGGGTTGCGATATATTCAGTCCAAACGTTTCCTTGTACACCCAATATATGTTTGGCTTGTTCGGCCGTGATTCCCGCAGGAATCGGATTGTATGAATATACCTTTTCAAGCGGTAGAAATCCGCCAATTGCTATTGGTTCTGATGATGGGTCTGACTGATAAGCATCTAAATAGCAGTAGCTTCCCGGTGTCATAATCGCATCGTGGTTTTGTTTCACTGCTTCGATTCCACCTTCAATTCCTCTCCACGACATGATTGTGGCATTTGGCGAAATTCCACCTTCCAAAATTTCGTCCCAACCAATCATTTTTTTACCTTTTGAGGTCAAGAATTTGTCAATGCGTTTGATAAAATAACTTTGCAACTCGTGTTCGTCTTTCAAGCCTTCTTTTTTCATTAATTCCTGACAGAAAGGACTGTTTTTCCATGAAACTTTCGGGCATTCATCGCCACCTATATGTATATAATTACTTTGAAATAACGCAATTACTTCCGTCAGAACTTCTTCTAAGAAAGAAAAAGTTTGTTCAGTCGGACAAAAAACGTCATCATAAACACCCCATTTTACCCCTACTTCATAAGGGCCTTTTGAGCATCCTAATTCTGGATAAGCCGCTAAAGCTGCCATGGCATGACCTGGCATTTCAATTTCGGGAATCACGTTTACGAAGTTCTTTTGGGCGTATTTTACTACTTCCAAGATTTGTTCCTGGGTATAGAATCCACCGTAAGGTTTTCCGTCAAAACGTTGGTCGGTGAAATGTCCTTCCATTGATTCTTTGCGTTTTGAGCCAATTTCTGTCAATTTCGGGTATTTTTTTATTTCAATTCTCCAACCTTGGTCGTCGGTTAAGTGCCAATGAAAAGTATTCATTTTATGCAAAGCCAACAAATCAATGTATTTTTTGATAAATGAAACTGGGAAAAAATGACGACTCACATCGAGCATCAAACCACGATACCCAAACTGTGGATGGTCATAAATCGTGCAATTTGGAATGCTCCATTTTACGCCATTTGCCGCCGAACTGCTGTAAATTTCGGTGGGAAGTAATTGCAAAAGGCTTTGTAAGGCATAAAATTCGCCTTTTGCCGTTGAAGCTGAAAGTACCACGCTATTTGCCTCTACTTTTATGGTATAATCTTCTTCGCCCAATGTTTGGTCGCCCGATTTTGAGCTGAGTGGCATAAAAATAATGGTTTTTGTATTGGCTGGAGCAAAGTCTTTAAGGTCAAATTCTTCGATATTGATTGTCATACCCGAAGCAATCAGAAAACGCTCGGCGAGCATTTCGGCTAGTAGACGTAAATCTGGATTGTTTCTAGGAATTAAAATCTTTGTTTGGGCATTGACCAAAAATGTGCCAGCCATTTGGACGAGTTGTGTAGGTTTCGGAATGATTGCGTATTTGTTTTGTGCAATACTATAAAACGATAAAACAATGAGACTAATTACGCCAAAAAATTTCTTCATGGAACTTCGGAGGTTTTTTTGAATTTTTATGAAAACGAAATTCGGCTTTTCATTGTATAATTGCAAACAAAAATTTATTTTTTTATTTTTGAATCAATAATAAATTATTTTAATAATACTAAAGAAAGTGTGTGACGTACTTGGCATGCCACACTTTTTTTTGCGATTTTTTGAGGTTATAATTTTAAATACTTTTCTAAATTGTGTTTAAACTTATTTTCTAAATCTTTGCTATTTTCTTATTTAGAAGAGACTTGTTTAATATTTTTGAATTACTTTTTTTAATTTTTATAGCTTTTTAGATTTGATTCATCAATTTCATCCATATTTAAATTCATTTTCTTAAAATAACGTGTGTTCGATGGTTATTTAATCATAAAAGTGCTACGTTAACTTCAAGAACTTAAATATTTTCTAGAAACTGCTTCTCAAAAAATGAAAAACCACTCCAATTAAGAAGTGGTTTTTCACTCCTAAAAACGTTAGATGGTGATTTTTAGGAGAAGTCTCATAAGTCTTTGTAATCTGGGAATCGCATCGGCTAGGTTTCGAATAAAGATTCTTTACTATCACCAACCCGCATTCTGCTTTAAGTTTTTTGGTGCTCGGTTAAGTTCGGCCTGTGGAATCGGGAAACGGTACATTTTTTCGTTAAAAATGCGGTTTTCTACCGAGAATCGAGTGTATGTAAATGTGGTACCTGTTTTTGTGATTTTCATTCCAGATACCGTCCGATTAAACAATTGCTCTCCCAGTTTCCATCGACGAACATCATAAAAACGATGATCCTCAAAGCACAACTCCACTTGTCGTTCTCGCTGAATTCGCTCCCGCATCTGATCTTTGTTCAGACCCGCAGGCAAAGCAGGCATCCCTACTCGAGCTCTAATTTGATTCACAGAACTATATACATCTGCCACAGGACCCTGTGCTTCATTTAAGGCCTCAGCATGATTGAGTAACACCTCTGCGTAGCGAAAAAGCACCCATGGACGACGCACGTTGATTGCTGCACCGACTCCCCAAAAGGCTGTTTGTATAGTGAACTTCTGCATGTAATATCCTGTTTTGGTACTATTTAAGTTCGTCGGAAGGTTATCTCTACCGCCTTCAAAAGTCTCAACAGCCCTTCCTTTAAATGTTGAATTATTCCGAATTATAAACAAATCCAAGCGGGGATCGCGGTTATTGTAGGGATTATTCGGATCATAGCCCGAGGTTGGGTCTGTAATAGGCTTACCGCTCGTTCTCATGTTAAACGCATCAACCAATTCCTGGGTTGGATTGGTACGGCCACGGGCACCATCGAAACTGATAGGAGCATTATTCAGTTCAAGCGTGTTATTATTGTCGGTTTGACTCGCAAAAATCACCTCAGAGTTATAGGCTAGAGTACCGTAATTCCAAAGATTAGGAAGGTTAGCTTGGGTCAAAAGGGAATGTTTATTGAGTGCTATGATGGCTCTTGAAGCATCGGCCGCTCGTTGCCATTTGGTGACATCGCCCGCCGGGTTATTTAGTGGACTAGCGGCATAAAGCAATGTTCTAGCTTTCAGTGCCAGTGCTGCTGTTTGACTTACACTACCTTTGACTCCAGCTGATTGGTCCACCAAACCACCTGCTCTAGCCATTACTGATGCCGAATCACAATCTCTTACGATATGAGCCACAACTTCCTCGACTGAGTTACGAGGTAAATCGAGATCATCAGAAATTGTGTAAGACCTAGTAGCGAGCACAATTGGCCCATATCGACGCATTAACTCAAAATGGAACATAGCTCTTAGAAAGAAAGCCTCCCCTCGCAAAATGCGAATATCGCTGGCAGGTGAGATAGCACTACCTGAAGATTTTTCTAAGAATATATTGGCACGTCGCAAATAGTCATAAAGATTAGCATATTGATCGTCGTTAGTACGTAGCGATCCCCAAGTATCATTGTTAAAAACGTTAATGTTTGAACTGAGGTTAGAATTAAGTGCCTCATCACTAGCTTGGGACAGCATAGAACCATTTCCATCAAGATTATACCGATTGAAAATACCAAAATATACGTTGCTCAGAAAGCCTCGTGCATTACGGTCTGAATTCCATATGTCTGCTTCATCTCTGATATTACCATCAGTATAATTAAAAGAGAGGTAGTCATCCTTGCAAGCTATCAAGCTGATTAATAGAAGAAATAAAATTGTCTTTTTCATGATTTAAGAACTTAGAATGATGCCCGAAAGCCCGCATAAATGGTTTTTACATATGGATATGCACTTCCTCTACCTGCTCCAGGTATTTCAGGGTCGATATCAAGTTTTAGTTTGTCGAATACAAAAAGGTTGAACCCCCCGACGTATAAACGGGTGTTTTTCAAGGCATATTTCGAAAGTAAACCTTTAGGTACGGTAGCACCTAATTCCAGATTTTTAAGCCGAACAAAATCTCCAGAAGTTAACCAGAAATCAGATGCCGAAGTATTATTAGCTCGGTCTGAAATACCTAATCGTGGGTAAATAGCAGTATTGGCGGTGGCTGGTGTCCAGCGGTTTAGGCTCTCTTGGTTAAAATTAGATGGCCCAGAATTCACAATACCTTGAGTATCAATTACTCGTCCTCCAACTCCTTGAAAATGTGCCGATAGATCAAATATACCATATCGTATCACCGAACCGAATCCAAAGAACGCCTTAGGCCTGTCTCTGTCATCGACCCGTATTCGATCAAGGTTATCAATAACCCCGTCGGGTATGCCATTAATACCACCAATATCCTTATATTTTATGTCACCTGGCACCACTCTCCCAGACAAAACTTGACGAGGACTATTATCAATCTGAGCCTGATTTTGGAAAATTCCATCTGAAACAAACACTAAACGGCTTCCAATAACACGACCTACGGTACTCTGGTAATCTGGTAAACCAGCCTGACCATTTTCTGATATTATTCTGTCATCGGCTATCGTAGCGTTTCCATAGAGAGAGAGCGATACTTGGCCGATTTTCTTTTCATAGTTGAGAGCAAAATCAAAACCTTTGCTAGTCACCTCACCCTCATTAACAACCAGTGTTCTACCCAGAATACTCGGGATAGCTGATGGTGTAAGAATACCTGAACGATTGTTTACAAAGTAATCTACGGATCCAGTAAGGGCGTGATTAAATAAATGAAAATCAGTGCCTATATTCAACGAAGTAAGAGTTTCCCAAGTAATATTGGGATTAGAAATGGATACTTCGTTTGCTGAAGTTGTAGCTGAAAAGCCAGTACCAAATGTGTAACCACCCCCGCCTGTGTTACGTGCAAAAAACTGTTCAAACGGGAAGCGACTACCACCAATGTCGCTACTACCCACTTTGCCATAGGAGGCACGGAGTTTCATGTAACTGAGGAATTTGTTAGGTTTGATAAAAGATTCGTCGGAAACTACCCAACCACCCGAAACAGCAGGAAAAAAGCCGTATCTTTTACCAGGAGGAAAGTTTTCAGAGCCAGAATAACCTCCTACGAAACCTAGATAATAGCGGTCATTATAGCCATAATCAAGTCGTGTGGCAAGTCCTTGTCCTCTAAAATCAAGTTGCGAAGGTGAATAAGCCACGTTACGTTGTGCTCGTGCTGATGCGTTGATCTGATGCTTACCAAATCTACGGTCATAGTCAAATCCAGCCCAGCCTTCGTTGCGTTGTGCAGTGGCTCCAAAACCTGCTGACCTGTAGGCCAAGGGAGTTTGATTTCGATAAATCAGAGGAGTGGCTCCTGAGGCATCGACCACCTGAAAATCGCGGTTCAACCCAGAAGAATAAGTCCCTTGAACATCATAACTATAGTTGATGTTGGCAGAAAGCCCCGGTACCCAAAAGTCTAGTTTCTCGCGGAGGTCGATGGTCGCCATCAAAACTCGTGTTACGAAGCTTGTGTAACCTCGGTCTCGCAAAAGCCCCATTGGGTTATTCTGGAACAAGGCAGTGCCTCCGTATGAACCATCTTGATTTTGAATTGGGAAGGCATTAGGAGGGGTGTTATAGAGAGAACTCAATAAGGTACCTACCTCTAAATTACCTGGTTGCCGCTGCCCTTCCGACCGACCAGACACATTAAGCCCAATAGTTAGGTTCTTATTTACATCAAAATCCACATTTCCACGAAAGTTGAATCGATTATAACCAATATTAGCATTATAATCATCTGTTTTGGCATTTTTGAACAAGCCATCCTGCGTAAAATAACCCAATAATGCAAAATATCGAACATTGTTACTTCCCCCATCGGTCGATAATACATATCTTTGCGATGGCGACTGCTGTTTTAAAAATGATTCTATATAGTTATTACTAGGGAAACGAAACGCATCGGAACCATTCTGGTAAGCACTCAGTGTAGCCTCATTATAAATGGGCTGTGATCCATCGTTCATTAACGCTTCATCATAAAGCTTGGCAAAATCGTACGAGTTTAATGGCTTAATCATTTTTTCCGGCGACTGAACCCCTGTTTGCATATCAAAATGAATATTATTTCGGGTTGCACTTCCTTTTTTGGTGGTAATCAGCATGACTCCACTACCAAAGCGAAGCCCATACCATGCTAGTGATGCTGCGTCTTTCAGTACAGTAATACTCTCAATCTCGTTGATATCAACATCGTTAAGTGGGCGAGTTACACCATCGACAAGCGTACGCAAGCTATTTGGGCCGAATGTTGACAAACCTCGAGTTTGGAAAAAGGCTCCATCTAAGCCAGGTGCTGTACCTGTTTGTTGTACATACAAACCTGGAATACGCCCGGCAAACGTAGCATTAGCGGAAGCTACTGGGATTTGGGGTAAATTCTTTGTACTATATGTAGAAATAGCCATATTAAGTTCCCGTTTCTTACGAATCCCGAACGGAATAGGAACCAAATCATCGTCCCCTGCATCAGTAAGTGCAGGGTTAAGTGATGCCTTGAAGTCAGTAATATCGCTTACTATTTTAGTCTGACCTAGATATCCATTTTTACTAATTACTAGAACGTCACCTGGTGATGCCTTAATAACAAAACGCCCTTGAGTATCTGTCGAAACTTGTGTGCGAGTCTCTTGTACAGCTATTAAAACACCTACTAAAGGAATATTGTTAAGGTCTGTTATTACCCCTGAAACATTAGTCGTCGGAGAGGTTTTTGTCTGAGCAAAAGCCTCAGTAGTGCCGATGAGCCATAGCCCAAAAAGAAATTGTATAAATCGTTTCATATTGTCTGGTAAGTTAACCCTCACTTTTAACGAGTGAGGGAACGCGGCTGGTCACCAGCCTGGATTTTGTTTCAAGATACCGTTACTTTTGAAAATTTCATTGCGAGGAATAGGATAGCGGTGCATATGGTCTTGAAAAACTCGCTGATATACAGCTGGCAACGGAATTACTGTATATTTAAAGGTTGTTGCCGTAAGCCGCTCTACATCAATACCTGTGATGGTTTTTGGAATTATCTCAGTACCCTTTTTCCATCGCAGAATGTCCCACCACCTATGCTCTTCAAATGCCAATTCTACGGCTCGTTCATTGTGAATTCGTTCCCTCATTTGGGCTTTGGTCAATCCAGTAGGTAAGTCAGGCATACCAGCTCGCTTTCTTATTTGGTTAATCGACACATACACATCTGTAACTGGTCCTTGAGCCTCATTGAGAGCCTCGGCGTGGTTGAGCAACACCTCTCCATACCGGAAAAATATATAGTTTAGAATGGCAGATGCTCCTCCTGTTCCGCCACGAACCGACTCTGGCCATAGTTTTTTGGTATAATATCTAGTACGGGTAGATGTAGTGGAAGCAGGTTGAAAATCAGCACCGAACGATGCAGGTGTTGTGGCGTTATTAACCCACACTGCCACTTTTCGACCCTGCCAAGTTTGATCATTATAGATAATGTTGGCATAAAACCGAGGGTCTCGACCTATGTATGGTTCTTGCGGTCTGTAGCCAGAGGTGGGGTCGGTGATAGGTTTCCCGTTGTTCATTTCGTAAAGGTCAACATGATTTTGGGTGGGATTCAACTGACTCTGTGCCCCCCCAAACGAAGGCGGAATGATAAAATCGCCTAGGAATCCACCATTACCCGAACGAGGTGCCCGTACTTTAATCTGAATGTATTCAGGTGAAGTGGGCTGGTTAAGCAAGGTTCCGTAGGCTGGATGCAATGAGTATCTACCCGATGTAATAATAGATTTAGCAGCATCTGCGGCTCGTTGCCATTTGGTGGCGTCGCCAGTTGGGTTATTAAGAGGGCTAGCGTCCATAAGCAATAAGCGAGAACGCAATGCCCTAACCGACCCAACAGTAGCTCGTCCACCGTTTCCTGCGTTCCAGTCGGTTGAAGGATTATAAAAAGTCCCCCAAGTTTCTTTTATTAGAATAGCCTCAGCATCAGCCAAATCTTTCAGTATAAAAGCTACAGTTTCATCGTATGTATTTCGGGGTAAATCGAAGTCATCGGTCTGAGTCAAGGGTTTGTCCAATAGAATAACGCCACCATAACGTTTCACGAGTTCAAAGTAAAAAAAAGCTCGTAGAAACAGCTGTTGAGCCTTGATGAGAGGGCCATTTTCGGTGGCTGTCCATTTTACGTTATCCACGTTGGCCAGCATTACGTTGGCGTTCCGAATACCCTGATACATCCGAGTATAAGTGACCCTCACGTCGGTAGAGAAGTCATCTAAAAACTTTCCTTGATTCATAGTCAGGATACCATGTCCTAAGCTGGTTTCGCCAAAAATTGCCTCATCCGAAAACTGGCCAGTAGTGCCTTTGTGGCTCTGTAATGAACTTAGACGGCCATATTCATCTAATAAAAAGTTATAGGTATTATCTGCAAATCGGGTGGCTAAAACAGGGTCAGTGAAAACGTTGGTTTCTGTGATGGCAACACCAGGGTCTCGTTGCAGAAAGTCTTTGTCACAGGAAACATCTAGCAAAAGGAAACCAATAAGGAGTGTATAGTAAATGAATTTCATAATGGTTTAGAATTGGATATTTGCACCTAAGTTAAATATTCGAGTAATAGGCATGGCGTTGTTGGGCCCCGAAAAGAAAGAACCTTGCACTGCACTAGTCTGATTATTTTCTGGGTCGAGGCCTACGAATTTTGTCCAGGTAAACAAATTCTGTCCGGTCAGAAACACGCGAATAGTTTCCATATTCAGTCGTTTGGCAAAGGCAGCAGGTACAGCATAGCTTATCTCGACATTACGGAGTTTCAGATAACTTGCATCCTGTAGTAGGTAATCGTTGGTTGAGTAACTGGGTGATGCTGTTCCACGTGGGCGAATAGAGGGCCATGTGGCATTCTGTGCATTTTCAGGTGTCCAGCGATTCAGCATCTCAGAGTAATAATTCCCACCAGCAAAAAATACGTTTGAGTTTACTTTTGTGACACCTTGAAAAAGAGCCGACACTGTAAAGCCTTTATAGCCAAAATTCGGTTCAATCCCAAACACATTCTGAGGTATGTCGGCATAGCCAATAGGTGTGCGGTCTTGATCGTCAAGGATGCCATCACCGTTTATATCAGCAAATTTAAAATCGCCTGGAATCACTCTACCATTGATTAGACTTGCCGGGCTTGCGGCAATTTCTTCCAAGCTTTGATAAAAACCAAGTACTTGATAGCCTCGAAACTGCCCAATAGCCTGCCCAGTAACTTTCTGATTTTCTGGGAGGTTAATTGGCTCATCGGTTCGGACAATGCGGTTCTTGGCATGAGTAAATTGCCCACTAATGCCGTATCGAAAATTTCCTTTAGCATCTTTGAAACTGGCTTCAACTTCAAAACCACCATTATAGTTCTCACCATAGTTGCTCTGTGGCAAAGACTCGCCAAATATTGCAAGTGAAGAGTTATTACGGGCTAACAAAATATCGTAACGTTTCTCGTCGAAAATATCCGCAGTTACCGACAACCTGTTACGCAAAAATGCAGCCTCTATTCCAAAATTACGTTTGATTGACTTTTCCCAGGTTACATCGGGGTTACCCGAGCGGCTATGCCATACTACTGGATTTGATACATTGGTACTAGCC
>JAFEIL010000088.1 GCA_017495105.1 Emticicia sp.
GTAATTCTCCTGTTAATGTTGTTAATATTATAAGACAGGGCAATGAAACCAAAATATTACCTCTGTATAAAATTAGAAAATTCAATAAAGAATCTAAAGACAAGCTAAAAGTAAATGTTATTGAGAACAAAGAACCTGAAATTTTTGAGGATATTAGTTTAAGAAAAGTTAAAACGACCACCACAAATGGACATAAAAGAAGTCAAATATTGGAAGAGTATTCTGATAAAAAAGCAACTATGTCTTATGCTCCAGATGTAATTGTTTGTGATGAGTCTGTCTATGAATTAACAAGCCCTTTACGCTGTTTATTAGAAAAAGAAGATGATTATTATGTAATAACTTGTGAATTATTAGATATTGTGGGTACTGGTTTATCTATTGATGAAGCCGAAGAAAGTTTTAGTCAAGAGTTTGATTACATATATCAACGTTACAATGAGCTTGGTGATGAAAAACTAACAAAAAGGATTAATGCTATAAAAACAATTCTAAACTTAATTGTAAAATCAAAATCATAATATGGCTGTTCTTGATGCAAAAAAAACGTATAAGAATTTACAAAGTAAAGGATTTGTGAAAGCAAATACACATCATAAATATTTAGAATATTTCCATAACGGGAAGCTTGTTCTTCATACGAGAATCAGTCATGGAGAAACAGATTTGAATGATTATTTAATTAGACAAATGAGCAGTCAATGTAAATTAGACAAATCTAATTTTATGGATTTAGCAAATTGTCCTCTTTCACAAGAAGCTTATTTTGAAATTTTAAAATCAAAAGGACTTATCGAATAATCTCAAATATTTTTTGCGAAAGGAAATCAGCGAAGTTCAAAGCGTTAGTTCTCTGATTTTAAAGTAAGCACTCACAGGCACTTGCGACACGATGAAAGCGAAGTTTTACGGTTTTATATTCTCGAAAACTTCGCTGTTTTAATCGGTATTCTTTTGTCCTTAGCACTCATTTATCTTGGGGACATTCTGAAAGCGTAGCACTCAATAATCCGAAATTCCAACGCTAATTATGGCGTAAACGCTTGATAATCAAATTATTAATTCAAAAATCAAACCCCAGCATCGCCATAATGGTCGTTGGAAACTTTTCAAAATGACATTACAGGAGCTTATTTCATGGTCATTAAGTGAAAAATTTGACCAAGAGATTTATGTAATTGGTAACTACAAAAGTTCAGCATATAATTTTATAGGCTTAAAACTCCAAGACAAAAAATATGTTTATTACTATTCTGAGAGAGGGTCTTTTGATGTAATCCAAACATTTGAAAAAGAAGAAGATGCTTGTTCATTTTTTCAAAAAGAAATGCTTAAATCCAAAATTTGACAGTATCGACAATATTTTTTTATCACGAAGTTCTTTAAAGCAATTTCCACAAAACTATTCAAAAACTGATTCACTTTTCAGGCACTTCCGACGTGCAAAATTCGCTGGTTTTTCAGTTTTTCAAACGCACAATTTTCGAGCGACAGGACAGCAATCTTGCATTTTTTGTTTTTTTCTGCTCGCAATGTTGGCAGGCGACAGGAACTCTGTTTGGTAGTTTCGCAACTTTTGCTCCGAAACTCTAAATATTTTGGTACAGCTTTGCTTTTTTAGATTTTTCCTTGCAAATTTACTTTCAGCAATCAAGTTTGTGGGGTGGGTTGACTGGCTGGCTGGGTGTCTTGTGACGCCAAATTAGAGCGGTCGCAAAGTTCATCAGTCCCAACACGAAGCATAATGTAAAGGCTTGATAATTAACAAATTAACTCTAAAATCACCCCAAAAACCATCATAATGCTGGTCGTTGGAAACGTGTTATACTCAGTTTTTTTGTACGTTCCTCTCCTACTTTTTTTGCGACATTTCCAAGGCGGAAGTTGCTCAAAAAACATTCAACTGAAAATATTTCCTACTTTTTTCTTGCATGAAAATTATTTTTTTCGGACTATTGCAATAGAAAAATAATTGTAAGTTCATTTTTCACTTAATTAATTATGATTTAGCTGATTATCAGCATTTTATACAAGATTAATTAATTAATTTAATAGGTTCTATTGTTTTATTAAAATTATACAATTTAATCTAATAAAAGTTCAAAAATGATTAAGCGTTTGTTTTTCGATTAATTAATTATAAAATAACTGATTATCAGCATTTTACACTGGACTTAGTTCATTAAGCTACTTCGTCCAATACTATGTTGGAATTTTTTCAAAGCAATGGATTCAAAAGTCAAAGAATTACTTATCTCACTTCATGGTAAAATCGAATCTAATGCTGAATATTTCACAAACAAAATTTTTGAGGATAAAAACAATTTTGATTTAAATTACCCTCCAAATCAAGAATTTACAGCGGAAGAATTAAAGATTTTAAAAGAATTACCTAATAATCTTGTACTTAAAAGTGCATTGAAAAAAGTGTTTGCAGCTTGTACTGCATCTGTAATTTTTGATATGTTTTGTGATATAGATGGCGTTTCAGAACCTAATGGAACTGACGATTGGTTTGGTTTAGATTTAAAAGAAAAAGAGGAAGATTCAGAAGATAATGAATTTCTCCACGATGAATTTTATGGAACTTATTGGGATTGGAAAGATGAAAATGAGTAAACAATACTACTCATAGGCACATTCGACGAGCAAAATTCGCTGGATTTTAAGTTTTTCAAACGCATAATTTTCGAGCGACAGGACAGCATTTTGGCAGTTTTATTGTATTTTCTGCTCTCAAAGTGGGTCTGCGACAAATTCTCTGCTTGGTAGTTTCGCCACTTTTTCACCGAAACTCAAAATATTTTGACACGCTGTTGCTTTTTTAGATTTTTCAGTGCAAATTTACTTTCAGCAATTTAGTTGGTGGGATGGGTTAACTGGCTGGCTGGGCGTCGTGCGACGCCAAATTAGAGCGGTCGCAAAGTTCATCAGT
>JAFEIL010000258.1 GCA_017495105.1 Emticicia sp.
TTCTCGTTATTTTTTGTATTTTCGTATGTTAGTGCCATGACAGCAAAGTTACGCACGCACACACATTATATTAATCTTTTTTTCGTAATAACCTTTATTTAATAAGAAAAAGTTGTTTCGTTTTTTTTAGTAAATGTTTTTAGTTACGAGAAAAATCTTAATACATTTAGCTTTATATTTGTTTTAGAAAGCTTCAAATTGTTTCAATTTCTTAATAAATTAAATTTTGAAATTGATTTGTCATAAAATATTCAATCCTTATAAAACGCCTAACTGTACTTTTTGTATGAAAAACACTTATTCCTTATTTATTCTTTTTGCTTTATCAGCAATAGTTTACACTTCAAATACCTATTTTTCTTTAAGTGAGAATAAAGAGTCAAGGTTTTATTCTTTTTCTGATAGTCTTCATTCACGTACACCTACGCCGCTTACACCCGAACAAAGTCGTTTGGCTTTTCAAGTGCCTGCGGGTTATCACATGGAGTTGGTAGCAAGTGAACCAATGATTACCGAGCCCGTTGCCATCGCTTGGGACGGCAACGCTCGAATGTATGTTGCTCAAATGGAAACTTATACGCAAGATGCTGACGGAACAGGAACAAAAGAAAAGAAAAGCAGAGTAATGCTTTTGGAAGACACCGATAATGACGGAAAAATGGATAAAAGCTCCGTTTTTATCAAAGATTTACTTTTGCCACGCATGATTTTGTGCGTAAACCACGAACTTTTGGTCAACGAAACTGATACTTATGATATTTATAGTTATAAAGATACCAATGGCGATGGAGTAGCGGACGTTAAAAAACCAGCTTATATTTTGGGGAAAGTAGCCGGTGGTAATTTAGAACATCAAAGAAGCGGTTTGGATTGGAACCTTGATAATTTTATCTATCAAACTTATGATGCCGTTCGTTTTCGATATACAAAAGGTGTCCTAAAAGCAGATTCGATGCCAAGTGGCTCGAATGGTCAATGGGGACTTACACATGATAATTATGGAAGATTATTTTTTAGTCGTGCAGGTGGCGAAAATGCAGGAAGTGGTTTTCAAATAAACCCAAAATATGGAGCTTTGGAGTTTTCAGATGCATATAGTGAAGAGAAATTTAGTCCAGTTTATCCCATAATTTCCACCCCTGATGTACAAGGTGGTAAGCCACGTTTGAATCCGGATAGTACGCTAAATCACTTTACTGCCGCCAACGGACAATCTATTTTTAGAGGTGACCGTCTTCCTTCCGATTTAGTGGGCGATTATCTCGTCAACGAACCTGTTGCTCGTATCATTCGCCGTGCAAAAGTTATCAATAATCAAGGTAAAACCCAACTCGAAAACGCTTATGATAAAAAAGAGTTTATAGCCAGTAATGACTTTTATTTCCGTCCAACCAACACCTATACTGGGCCCGATGGATGCTTATATATTGTAGATATGAGTAGAGGTATTATTCAAGAATCAAATTGGACAGCAAAAGGGTCGTTTCTAAGAAGTAAAATTGACTATTACGGCATTGCAAAGGTAAACCAACGAGGTAGAATTTGGCGTTTGGTGCATGATGATTTTAAAAGAGGGCCACAGCCAAAAATGTTGGATGTACCGGCAAAATCATTATTGACGTATTTAGACCATCCAAATGGCTGGTGGCGAGACAATGCTCAGAAACAAATTATAATTTTGGACGATAAATCGGTTGTGCCTGCACTAAAAGCGATGGCTTCGGGAAAAAATAGTACGTCGGCACTCGGTAGATTACATGCACTTTGGACTCTCGAAGGTTTAAATGCCATTGATAAACCAACAATTTATGCTGCACTTAAAGATAAAGACCTACAAATTAGAAAAGCAGCTATTTGGATTTCGGAAATCTATTTGAAACAAAATGACCAAGCCATGATTGCGACAATTGGCAAGATGATTAACGATGAAAATTATGACATCAAAACTCAAATTTTGCTATCGCTAGGAGCAAACAAAAGTGAATTGGCCAAGCAAATTGTGCAAGAAATTATGACTCAAAATACTAATAATCAAATGATTACGAGCGTAAAAAAGAGTATTGATAAAAATGAAGATGCCAAAATTTATGGTATAAAACTCGCAGGATTTACAGCACCCGAAAGAAAATTGATTTTAGCTGGTGGCGAAATTTACAAATCACTTTGTTCGGCTTGCCACGGAGCAGATGGAAAAGGTTTACCAACAAATGCTGCTCCTGCCTTGAGAGGAGCAAAACACATCAATGCAGATAAAGATATCGCAATTAGAATTTTGATGAATGGCTTGAAAGGGCCAATCGAAGGGAAAACATACCCGAGTATCATGCTTGCAATGAATGATAATTCCGACGAATGGATTGCTTCGATAGTGAGTTATATTCGTTACGAATTTGTTGGTACTTCAATGCGAGTTGGTAAAGGACGACAATCAGCGGTGGTACAAGTATCTGATGTCAAAAAAATTAGAGAACAACACGCTGGAAAAACCGAACCTTGGACAATCGAAGAATTAGACCAACTTTCTGCGGTAGTGAATCAATAATTACTCAATCTTTTTTAAAATCCATATTTGTTTAAACTTTTTAAAACATTATTTGTGTAACTTTTTTATATTGCACCGTTCCTCTTTTTTTAATTAAAAATCAACCAAAAACTATGAAACTTCTTTTACCAGTTTTATTTATTTTTATCGGTGTCAGTTCATTTATGTCGATGTCCGAACAAACCCCACCGGTGACAACGAAAGTTATTGCCAAAGATACAATGATGCTTGACCGTGAAAAGTACCTCGCTTTTTTGAAAGATTCATTGAAAGGTAAAGAATCAATGCTTGCCGATTCGGTATTCAAAAATATTAAATCATTAAAAGGGAAATCGGTTGAACAATTATTGAGTATTATGAATAATTGGGGACATGCATTGGGCGTAACCTGTAAGTTTTGCCATGAAACAACTAATTGGGCGTCTGAAAAAAGCCGTAACCATCTGCGTACCCGTGAAATGATTGTGATGAATGACCGCCTTAATCGTGATTTGCTTTCGCAAATGAAAGGTTTCCGTCAGCCTGTTACGATGGGTTGTATTTCGTGCCACAACGAAATGAAAGAACCACCTCATGATGCTCCACGTCCGCAGCAAGCTCCGCGTCAACGTCCAGAAGGTGCAAAAAACTAAGGTTTTCTAGTGAAAAATAAGTTTTAGAATAGAATATTAATGAAATCCTCGTAACGTGATAGACTCGAAACCCTCGAATCTATCACGTTTTTTTTGTGCAGTAAAACGATTTATAAAACAATGCCTCGAAAAAAAACTATAAAAATAGTTTTGAAACTAAAAATTTAGTTATATCTTTGAATCATAATAAAAACCAAGAAAATGGAATTGAGAGATTTAACCCGTGCTGAAGAAGAAGTAATGCAGATTTTGTGGGAAATAGAGCCAACATTTGTAAAAGATATTTTAGAATATTTCCCCGAACCTAAACCGGCCTATAATACGGTTTCTACAATCGTTAGGATATTGGAACAAAAAGGTTTTGTGGGACATAAAGCCTATGGAAAAACGCATCAATATCATTCGTTGGTGAGCAAAGAGCAATATAAATCTTTTGCAACCGGCAAATTAATGGAAAGTTATTTCGAGAATTCAGTTGAGGAAATGTTCTCGTTTTTTGTACGGGAAAAGAAAATAGACATAAAAGAAGCCGATGAGATTTTGAAGATGATTGAGCAGATGAAGAAAAAGTAAGTTATTCAACTACAATTTAAATATCAAATATGAAAAAGCTATTTATAACCTTCTCTTTTGTTTTAAGCATTGTATTTTCAAGCATTGCCCAAACCAATGAACCTGTTTATGAACAAGTTGATATAATGCCTGAATATCAAGGTGGCACTAATGAAATGGTCAATTTTATTGGCAAAAACCTAAAATATCCAGAGCAAGCTGTGAAAGCAAATGTAATAGGAAAAGTTATTGTAAAAATAATCATTGAAAAAGATGGCGGCGTCAATTCTGTATCTTTCTTGAAAGGAATTGGATTTGGTTGTGATGAAGAAGTAGAGAGAATTGTGAAATTAATGCCAAAATGGAAAGCCGGCATAAAAGATGGAAAAAACGTAAGAACATTTTTTATTCTACCAGTGATGTTTGCTTTAGAAAACACCAAAAAATCGAAGTAAAAGGCGTTTTATTCAATCTTACAAAAACTTTTTGGATATGACTTTCGTACACTATCTCGTTCAAGTAAATCTATACTTGGCTCTATTTTATGGCTTTTATCGCCTGTTGTTATCAAACGAAACTTTTTATAACCTCAACCGAATCTATTTGGTTGGTTCGGCGGTGCTGAGTTTTGGAATTCCGTTTTGGTATTCCGATTATATTCAGTCATTTTTTATTACACAACAAGTCAATGTAGTATTTTATACTGTGCTAAGTCCAGCCGTTTTTGGAGTGAAGACCAGTGCCAAAGACCCTTTTACGTGGTTTGATTTACTGAAAATATTTTATGGAAGTTGTACAGTTTTTTTATCCATTAAGTTGATATTCAATTTTTTACAACTAAAAAGAATTCTCGAAAATTCAGAAAATTACTCAAAATTTGGGGCAGGATTTTCGTTTTTCAATTTTGTTTTTGTTGATAAAGACCTGCAAAAACACGAGGTAGTACTGAAGCATGAGTATGTGCATATCAAGCAATTACATTCGGCCGATGTAATATTGTTTGAAATCATTGCGGTACTTTGTTGGTTCAATCCTGTGGTGTATTTCTTTAAAAAATCAGTAAAAAATATCCACGAATTTATTGCCGATGATATTGCGAGTAGGCTAGAAGACTCAAAAGCGGACTACGCAATGTTGCTTTTCTCGCAACAGTTTGGACTAAATCCACATCAACTTACCAATCAGTTCATTGATAAATCAACACTTAAACGACGAATCGAAATGTTAAATAAACCACGCTCTAGCAAAATTGCTTTATTGAAATACGGTTTTACCGCACCACTATTTGCTTTGATGCTCGTAATAGCCTCAGCAAGTATCGCCAATAATAATGGTATCAAGAAAGTAGAAAAAATTGTTGTGTCAACCGCTGAAATGCCAATTACTGAATTGACTATTTTGCCAATAAAAGAAATTTTAACCGAAAAAGAAGCACCTGTAAAAGGAAAGGTAACCGCCGCCGAAGATGGAAAGCCTTTGCCTGGGGTTGCGATAACAGTAAAGGGTAAAAATATGGGTACTTCTACTGATATTAATGGAAATTATTCAATAAATGCTAGCTCGACTGATGAATTAATATTTACTTTCGTTGGTTTTGAAAGCTCAACTGTGCCTGTTACTGATAAGAAAACTATCAATGTTTCACTTCGTGCTGGAAGCCAAACGAGTATGGAAGGTAGAGGACAAGCTCTTAGTGAAATTGTAATAGCTGGATTAAAACCAACTGCCAATTTTAAAAGTGAAGAAATTTTTACCACTGTAGAGGAAAATCCGACTTTTAATGGTGGAATTGTTGAACTTTATAGGTTTATTGGTAAAAACTTGAGGTATCCTATCGAAGCTCGAAATAAGCATGTTGATGGAAAAGTATTCGTAAAGTTTATTGTTCGGGCTGATGGCAGTACATCTGATATTTCAGTTTTAAAGGGTATTGGAGCAGGCTGTGATGAAGAAGTGGTAAGAGTGATTGGAATGATGCCGAAGTGGAATCCTGGTAAGCAGAACGGAAAACCTGTAAGTGTTTATTTTACTATGCCTGTAAGTTTTGTTTTAGAAGAAGGCTCGAAAGAAGTAAAAAAATATGACCAAGTAAAAGAAAATAATATTAGGGTAAGATTGGATGGAACTCAATTGGAAGTTGAAAATAAAACAGCTCCAATTAACTCTGGAAATATGCTTTGGGTGATTGATGGCGTTGCAGTAGATAAAGATGCGATAAAGGACATTGAACCCGAAAATATAGAATCTATATCTGTCTTGAAAGATGGTTCTGCAAAAGCCATTTATGGAGAAAAAGGTAAAAATGGAGCTATCATTGTTACAACAAAGAAGAATATTAGTTCCGTTGAAGAGTCTAATTTTGTTATCAAAGGCAAACAACTTTACACAATAAAAATTGGGAATAAACGCCAAATAATTGATGCAAAAACTGCTAATGATTATTCAACTGACCGCATTATGCAAGTAAATGTAGTAAAGTTGGGAGATATTAAATCTCGAAAAACAGGCTTGAATGAATACGAAGAAAAAGTATTAAAGGAAGGCTATGACGGTTGGGTTGATATTTGGGTGAGAGAGCAGTAAGTAAAAGAGCCACACAATTTAAACAGTGTGGCTCTTTTAGTTTTATCCCTTATAAAACAACCATTTACCAATTTCTTTGAAAGTTGGTTTCTTGCCGTACATTAGAATACCTACACGATAAATTTTGGCGGCAATCCAGACCATTCCGAACGTACTGATTACGAGTAAAGACATCGATAAAATCAATTCCCATGGCTCAACGCCAAATGGTAAGCGTGACATCATCGTAATCGGCGAGGTAAACGGAATTATTGACGCCCAGAAAAGTAGTTTATTATCGGTTTGACCTGCGGTCATTAGTCCTATTAAGTAGCCTGCTAGTAGCGGTAGCATAATCGGGAACATAAATTGCTGTGTATCGGTTTCGTTATCGACCGCAGAGCCTATTGCTCCATAAACCGAGGCATAGAACAAATATCCAAATAAGAAATAGAACAAAAAGCAACCAATAATTAATGGAATATTGAGGTTTTTTGCACTTTGAATAAAGGCCATTACTTTACTTGCATCTGAAGGCGTTTGCTCAACTTTTTTAGCAATTTTATCTTTATCTTTTTGTGGCATTTCTGACATTTGTTCCTGAGCCGCCTTTGCAATTTGTTGAGAAGGTAACATCGAGGAACTAACCGTTGTCAGAACAAAAGTGAGGGTAATCCAAAGCGTAAACTGCGTAAGACCAACCAAGCCAACGCCTAGGATTTTGCCCATCATTAACTGAAATGGCTTGACCGACGAGATAATTACTTCGATGATACGGTTGGTTTTTTCTTCAATAACGCCACGCATTACTTGCATTCCGAAGCCAATTACGGTTGAAAACATCAGAATTACCGTAATAAATCCTAAAACAGTCGATGCGAGTGTATTTTGCTCCTTTTGCTCACCTTCTTTGCTTACAACCACAACTTTCGATGAAACATCAACATCGGCATCTTCCAAAACCTTTTGGTCAATACCCGCCTTTGATAGTTTTACATTGCGGATTTCATTTTGAATAATACGTTCGATTTTTCCTTGAATCTCAAATCCAACGCCTTTTCCAGTATAGATTTTCAAACCACTTGGTTCTACTACGATGTCTTTCGGAATCATCGCTACTATATCGGTGCGTTTTTGGTTAAGCCTTCCAAGAGCAGAATCAAGCGGGAGGTTTAGGTATTCAAACTTAACCTTCTCCGAATCTTTAAATTTTTGCGTAAATGAGCCACTTTCATCAATTATTGATACTCGCTGAACCTCACGAGAGTTGAAAACTCCCCAAAACAGCAATGCATAAAATCCAGAAACGAGCAACGGCATCATAAGTGTCATTACCCAAAAAGATTTTTTCTTGATTCTGACTAAATATTCTCTGCGTAATATGAGTAGTATGTTTTTCATGTGTTTAGTTTTTTATTTGTTGGGTTTGTAACCCATCAGATTAAATTTGTTCTACAATTAATCGATACTTTCGTTGACTACCATTTTGAAAATATCATTCATCGTCGGGATGTTTTCACCAAACGAACGAAGTTCTACTTGGTCAATGATTTGTCTAATTAATTGATTAACAGGTGTTCCTGTATTTAATTTAATAGTCGAACTCGAATAATTATCTTCGATTTGTTCGGTATTTATAATATCAAAGTCAGCGGAGGTAGTCGATAATTCGCCCGAATACTTGATATTATAAGTATTAGTTTTGAAACGCTCTTTGATTTCAGATTTTGGACCATCAAGCACTTTTTCCGACTTATCAATGAGGGCAATATGGTCGCATAGTTCCTCAACCGATTCCATGCGGTGAGTTGAGAAAATTATCGTAGAACCTTTTTCTTTTAGCTCTAGAATTTCATTTTTAATCAAATCGGCATTGATTGGGTCGAAGCCTGAAAACGGTTCATCCAAGATAATTAACTGCGGTTCGTGAAGCACTGTTGCCACAAATTGAATCTTTTGTTGCATACCTTTCGAAAGATCCTCTACATTCTTTGTCCACCAAGTTTTGATATCAAATTTTGTGAACCATTCTTTAAGTTTTTCGAGGGCCTGTTTTTCCGAAAGGCCTTTGAGTTGTGCTAAATAGAGCAATTGTTCGCCGACTTTCATTTTCTTGTAAAGTCCACGTTCTTCGGGTAAATACCCAATTTCTTTGATGTGCTTTTGGCTTAATTTTTGACCATCAAATAAAACATAACCTTCGTCTGGGCCTGTAATCTGATTAATGATACGAATAAGAGATGTTTTTCCTGCACCATTTGGTCCGAGAAGACCAAAAATTACTCCTTTCGGAATATTGATGCTGACATCGTTGAGGGCAATGTGTTGCGAATAGCGTTTCACAACATTGTGAACTTCTAAGATATTATTCACGGTTGATTTATGTTTGGTTTAGTGACTCAAATATAGCTTGATTGTCAGATAAAATTTTAAAATAAGTATAAGTGGATTTTTTAATAAATAAATGGTTTAAAAACTAATAATACCATTTAATAAAAATATTATGTTTGTCGAAATTTGAAAAAATGCGTTAAATTTTGATAAATTCTAACATAATCATTTACTTGTAAAAGCATTTTTCAAAACTTTGGTGTTTCTTTGTATTTCATTCATAAATCCAAGTTGGTAAATAAGGCCACAATATCCTACTTTTGTAAAAAAAATATTATGTACTCAACCTATGATAGATAATTTAAAAAATATTTTGTCGGTTATTCAGCGAATTTGGTCAAATCTTTTATCCAAATTTAGCTTAGGATATTGGTGGATATTAGACAAGATTTACCGCCTTTTGTGCAAAGTTTTTGGCGAAGAAAAAGTAGAAAGAGTTTTCACGAAGTGCTACCGTAAGGTATATGAAGCCCGGAACTATTTTGTTTCAAAGTTTGATTTGGAAGGAAGTTATTATCCTACAATTAATAAAATCTATAAGTTTAGCCTACGTGCAATCATTGCTGGATTGATTTATGTATTTTGTATAGAAAC
Source organism: Emticicia sp. (assembly GCA_017495105.1). GTDB lineage: Bacteria > Bacteroidota > Bacteroidia > Cytophagales > Spirosomataceae > Emticicia. The sequence goes on from JAFEIL010000258.1 coordinate 9,274, forward strand.
AAATTTTTTATGGTTATGTGGACGAATGCCAAGTATTGAACAGCTCACAAATCCAAAGATTTCGCAATCATCTACAATATTTACTGCCGATGGTGTTGAGATTGGTAAGTTTTTTACCGAAAACCGTAAAACAATCGACTCAGTTGATATGTCTCCATGGTTATTTAAGGCACTTATCGCTACTGAAGATAAACGTTTTTATGAACACTCAGGCATTGATTTACAGTCTATGGCAGGGGTTGCTGTTGGTATTTTAACAGGAGGCGGTGAACGTGGAGGCGGAAGTACTGTTTCACAGCAATTGGCCAAAAACCTTTATAACACTCGCCGAAGCGAAATGAAAGGTTTGCTTTATTACATCCCAGTGGTCAAAACTTTGGTTTATAAAACTAAGGAATGGTTGACGGCTATTCGTCTCGAACGTAATTTTACGAAGGGTGAAATCTTGACTATGTACTTGAATACCGTAGATTATGGAAACAATGCCTACGGAATTCGTACCGCCTCTAAAACGTATTTCAATAAAGAACCTAAAAATTTACAACCCGAAGAAGCCGCTATTTTGGTTGGTTTGCAAAAAGGTACAACACTTTATAACCCAATTCGAAATAAGAAGAATGCTTTGAAACGTCGTAATACTGTTTTGCAACTCATGGCCAATAATAAAGCCTTAACACAAGATGAGGCCGATAAATTAAGTCAAACAGAAATAAGATTAGATGTTAATTTAGAAGATTCTTACGATGGTCAAGGAGATTATTTTAAAGTTGCACTATCACGTTTTGTAGAGAATTGGGCAAAGAACAACGAAATAGACATTGATTTATACCGTGATGGTTTAAAAATATATACAACTATTGATTCGAGAATGCAAACACATGCCGAAACCGCAGTTTCGAGCCATATGAAGCGTTTACAAAAACTTTTTGACCAAGAATGGAAGGGCAATAATCCATGGACTTATGAAAATGGTCAAGAAATTCCTGGTTTTTTAGATACAGTTGCCAAGCGAACTCCAATCTATAAACGTTTGGTGAAAAAGTTTAAAGATAATCCCGATTCTGTACGATATTATATGTATGAAAAGAAGAAACCGATTAGAGTCTTTAGTTGGGAAGGTGAAAAAGAAATAATGATGAGCCCTGTTGACTCAATCAATTATTACAAAAGATTTTTGCAAACGGGCATGATGGCGATGGACCCTTACACGGGTTTCATAAAAGCTTGGGTAGGTGGTATTAATTACGAATATTTTAAATATGACCATGTCAAACAAGGTCGTCGCCAGCCAGGTTCTACTTTCAAGCCAATTCTTTATACTGCAGCAATTGATGGGCCATTAAATTTATCGCCTTGTGACCGTCGTGAAGATAAACCATTCAAGAAAGAATGGGTAGAGAATGGAAAACCCAAGACTTGGGAGCCTAAAAATGCCGATGGGGTATTTTCAAATTCAAATATGACATTACGCAGGGCTATTGCTCGTTCGGTCAACTCTGTTGCAGCACAATTATCAGATGAAGTAAAACCAAAAGGTATCATTGAATATGCCCGAAAAATGGGTATTACCGCACCACTTGAACCAGTACTTTCGCTCGGAATCGGAACTTCAGATGTATCCCTCTATGAAATGGTGGCGGCTTATGGCGTATTTTTGAATGAAGGTCAATATACCGACCCTATGTTGGTATTTAAGATAGAAGATGCCAAAGGAAAAGTATTGTTTGAGTTTGAAACTAAAAAACATGATGCTATTAAACCTGAGTCTGCTTACTTGATGCAATATATGCTTCGTGGTGGGGTAGAAGAACCCGGTGGAACTTCTCAAGGATTATTTGAATATTGCAGTGCATTATTTGGTAATGGTGGACAAGCCGCTGGCAAAACAGGTACAACTTCTAACTATTCAGATTCATGGTATATAGGCTTCACTAAAGACTTGATTTGCGGCGTTTGGGTTGGCGGTGATGACCGAAGTATCCACTTTCGATCTCGAATGGGGGAAGGGTCAAGGTCAGCAATGCCTATTTTTGGGAAATTTATGCAAAGTGTTTACACCGATAAAAAACTTAGTTATAGCCCTGGTGCTTTCCCGAAACCTGGAATGAAAATAACAAAAGATTATCAAGGTTGTGTTTCTACTGGCGGAGAAGTCGCTGAGTCAGATTCTACTGGCACTTCAGTAGATTCTTCAGCAACTCCCGAAGAAAATCAAAGACTTCCAGCAGTGGAACTAATTAAGAGAGATACAACTGTTAACCGTGATAATCGTTGAAATAAATTTTATTTAGAATAATATTATTGTTGTAGTACATAAGTGGCCTATTATCAGTATAATATGACTTTTTTTCTTGGAAACAGTCATTTGCTGCCTAATAAGCCACATTTTTTTTATTAGTCCGTTACAACCTTTTCTTTGTAATAAGTGTCCTGTCAATAAATGGTATTTATTTCAAATTACAATTTTAATGATGCTATTACAAAACTCTAACTGCACCTCGACAATTCGTTTAGCTGGAAATAATAAAGTCAATCCAGCTAATGTTCTTTTTCTAAAAGCCGATGTAAATTATACGGAGCTTTTTATGCAAGGAGGAAAAACTCTTATAGTGCCAAAAACTTTAAAAGAACTTGAAAAACGATTTATTCCATTCGATTTCTTTCGAACTCACAAGTCCTTTTTGGTCAACTTAAACTACGTAATAGGCTATCAGATTCATGAAGGGCTATTGGTGAAATTAGATGGTGAATACAACGTAAATTTATCTCGTCGCCGTAAGAATGATTTTATAAAATCGTTTCATAATTTTCCTAAAAATTGAATTTGATACTTCATCAATTATAGCTGGTAGATATTTATTTGTGATTTTTGTAAGACCAAGAAAAAAAATCTATGGTCTTTTTGTTTATAAAATTGACATCACCATTTATAAAAATGTGTCTTAGGTAAAGTAATTGATTTATCATTCAAAATTTTCACAAAGCATTTTTCTACATACTTTATTAATTCTTTCGATACTTAGATTAATGCTTTTATTTAGCTATATAGATAAAAACTATATTAT
>JAFEIL010000068.1 GCA_017495105.1 Emticicia sp.
TATTATATAACAATATTTAGGAGCATTTCAAAAGACTTTTATAATTTTATTTAGATGATTAGCTAATTATTTTTTTAATTAATCTTTCCTACTATTTTTGCAAAAGTACAGATGTTAAAAACTTAAACTTATAAAAATATGAAAAAAATATACTTCATAGCCCTTTTTTGCTACTCATTGACAATATTGGCTCAAAAAAATACATCGGATAGTCTGATTTACACAACCACTGACGTTTGGCCGACCTATCCGCAAGGCTATCAAACACTTTATTCTTTCATTTGCTCAAATATCAATGTACCAGTTTCTGAGATTCCGACTGAAAAAAATAAAAATACTGTTTTTATAAAATTTATTGTCGAAAAAGATGGAAGCATGAGTAATTACGAAATAATGAAAGGAATTAACAAAACTTGTGATACTGAAGCGATAAGGGTAATGAAGTTAATGTCAAATTGGAATCCAGGTGGAACAAATAAATTCAATAAATTCCAGCCGTTACGGACGTACATGTTTATCCCGATAAAATTTTTTAAAAGTTTTTCAACCTGCGAAGCATCTTATAATCAGATATTTACAAAAAAATAATAAAAATTTTACAACTTTTTTATTTCAAACACTTGACAAGTAATAAAAATCGCCTTACCTTTGCACCACATTAAGATAGAGACATCAAATCAAAATCATAAATGTAATGCGAAAGTAGCTCAGTTGGTAGAGCGTAACCTTGCCAAGGTTAAGGTCGCGAGTTCGAGACTCGTCTTTCGCTCGAAAGAGTAAGCACCTCATCGGTGCTTTTTTTTTCAAGAATAAGGTTAAACTTGTTCGCCGAGGTGGTGGAACTGGTAGACACGCAGGACTTAAAATCCTGTGAGCTTTTAAACTCGTACGGGTTCGATTCCCGTCCTCGGTACGATTTGCCCAAAATTTAAGGCAATAAGAACCAAACAAAAAGGGTATAAAACGTTGAATATCAACATTTTATACCCTTTTTTGCTTTAATGCATTTCTCTTACATATCCTTTATATATCCATTGTTTTAAAAAAAACTGTCAGAAAACTGTCAGAAAAAAACTGTCAGAATTTTATGGCAACAAAAAAGCTGTGCATTACTGCCTGACTTCAAAAAGATTAACAATCTAATACTCTACCAATCCAATAGGATACCCCTCATAATTTTGGCACTCGTTTTTTTACAATCGGATAGCGGTATCCATCTTTGAAGTATTAAGGACTAAGACCGCCCCCCACTTCATCACGGGGGAATTTTTCCAAAAACTTGACACCAAACACTAACAACGTTAGTAACGGTTGTATAGAGTAAAAGCATAGGTATTGCACCGCCCCCCCCCATCACCCAGATTACTGCATATAAATCATCTGTAATATCGCTGAACTTGTTTTATTTTATTGTCAAGTTCCTGTATCAATTTATTATCATCAACAAAGAGTTTGTGATTACTCACTTCTTTATATTTATCTCTCAAATCCTGTGCTTGCTTCTTGGTCAAGGCACCTGCCTTATAGGCTTGTTTTACTTCATCTAAAACGGCTATTAAACCTCCTCGACCATCAATATAAAATAAAAGTGCTTGGCAGTATAGTTCTGATTTACTCTTTACCATGGTATAATCTAATTTTTTTACATTCTTAATTTTATTAATGCTCTGATAATCATTTACCCATCTGTCTATAATATCAGTATAAAATTGATTATCATACAAAGTTGATGCTTTCAATTCTACACAATTAAACTGCTTGCAGATTCTTTTTTCAAAACGTCTTTCATATCTCAATAAATTCATACCATCATATAAGTTGGGTATCACCATGCCTTTTGCTTTGGCTTCTTTCAACTTATCATAAAAAACCAACTTGCCATTTGCACCACTATAATACAAACCACTCCCAAGCGGACTTCTGTTAAAATGGTTTAAAACTCCCAATCCATCATAATACAAACTTGCATCATACTCGACCAAAAAATTAAAAGCTAAATCTAATCTTGTAACATTAGATTCTGACATAGGTAAGTGCAGAATATCGCTTAGCTTTTCAACTGCTCTCTGAATATCGCCCCTAAACATGGTTTGAATATTGTCATTCAAATACCATTTACAAATACTACTATCTTTTATCTTGACTGAATTTTCATTGACAATTATTTTCAAATCTTTATTATATCCTGTAATTGAGCATTTTTGACCATCATTAAAATAATGCACGCTTATTCTTTCCAGAAACTGTGGAACATAGTCAAGAAATGAAATATTACTTACTTTGTCTTCACTCAATATCAAATCAAAATTATCATACATATTATAAAAGGTAACTAAAACGGTTACTAAAAACACCTTAATATAGAGTAGAGGAAAAACTAAGTTTATCCTCTACTTTTATAATTATCCAATCGCTGGTAAATCAAAGATTCTAAGCCTTGCTTTGAGTGCTTCAATCTCACTATCTAAACCGCCACTTGAAAACTCATAACAAACATCTGATTGAATATTCTTCAAACCTTTTGCAATATATACTTCTATGGTATCAATACTCAATACCATTATTAGTGCATCGCTGGTACCTTTGGCATCGCCATAAAATAAATTTGGCTTTTTAATATCAGGCAAAAAGAGTGTTGAAATATTTTTGTTTTTAGTTATGGCTTGGTCTGCTTTATGTCCTCGACTGTTCCATGATGCTGGTCTTACTCCCAGATGCAAAGACAAACCTCCTGTATTATAGCCAATAGCATTTTTAAGAAATTGCTCAAAATGCAGATAGTCTGCTGTTGATTCTATGCAGTCAAAGCGGCTCTTACCCGTTGTTCTCTGAAATTTGTAATATGAATTAATTGTCATTTTCTTCCAAGCCCCTCCTTGACCTCTTTTTCAAGTTCTTTTCTTGTCTTGATAGGATTCTGCATCATGTATGCTTCAACGTCCTCACGTCTAAAATACATTATTTTACCATCAGGCTTGGAATAGGGCAGTTTTCTTGCACTCGTTTCCTTGTAACCATGCGACTTTGATATGCCACGATATTGGCACATTTCTTCAAAGGTCAGTATGTTTTTTTGACCTAATAGTAAAGTTTCTAAACGGTCGAACCGTTCTAATAAATTTTGATTTTCTGCCATTCCTGTAATTTTAAAAATTAAGAATATGGCTTGCAAGCCTTTGAATCGTTATAACGATAGCAAAGGTAAAAGAGAAGATATAAGTAAAAGAAACCTTAAATCTTAATAAGGTTAAATTAAGATTTAAGGTTGTTTATCATGCAAGAAATAGCGTTTTGCCTATCAGATGTTAGTGCATTAAAACCATTTAACTTTGAATGAATGTTACCCCATGAATTAATAAAAATGGAATTTAAAGCCGTCCTGACATCTTTTTTTATAACTCCATTTTTATCTGATAATTTAATATTGCAAGAATGTAATAATTGAAAAAGAGTTTGAACAGTTACAAATTTTGCTCTTTCTGCTCTGTCAATCCATTCTAATCTATTTACTATTTGCCGACCACTAAAAGCATTGATAAAATCAGTATCATTACATTTTATAAAGTTATCATCAACAAGATGCTTGTGGAGGATTGTTAGTTGTGGCTCGGTCAATCCTAAATCAAAACCTCTCTGGTCAATGGCTGGTGCTGGTGCAGACAAAGAGTGCATTGACGCTTCAATTTCAAACTTAGATTTAATCATCTGGCAATATTCATGAAATAAACTAAGAGATACCTCTTTGGTAATATCTTTTTTATTCCAAGTAATAATAAGTTTATCAATCCTATATAAATCAAATTTTTTAAAGTGTGTATATGAGAAAGTAAACCTTAAAAGTTTGAATTTCTTATATAAAAATTTAAAGAAATTATCCTCACTAATGAAATTTACTTTGTATTTGTCTTCAAATAATAGCCTATTTTCTGCAAAATCATTGTCATTAAGATAACAATATTGTTTTTTCAGCATATCGACTTGTTTATTTAATATTTCAAGGTCTTTACCAAAAACATTATCTAAAATATCGATTCTATTCAAATAAGTAAATGGTATTTCAACTGATTTACTCACCAAATCTTTTTCATAACTTATCGATATAGTTAATACTAAAAATGGAATTTCAATTTCTTCATTTTCTGAATTAAAGCTAATAGTATTTTTATCGGGCAAAAATGCAATGCCTGTCAAAGGATTAAGTAAACAAACCTTACCATCTTTTGAGAAATGAGGTATTAAATCATCAAAAATATTATTAACTATTATTTGAGCATTACCGTCTTTATCGCTCAATATCTCAAAATTTTCAAAGTCTTCCATAAGTCAAGATTTTAAAGTTTAGGAATAGTATTAACGGCTTTCTTTTTATTTTCTCCTGCAACCCTTATATATCGTCCTGTATATTTAAGAGAAGTATGCCCCATCAATTCTCGGATTGTTTCAATGTCATTTCCAAAATAATGGAGTAGAGTGCCAAAGCTGTGGCGTGCCACATGAAATGTAACGTGTTTCTCTACTCCTGCTCTCTTTGCCCAATAGTCAAGATTACTGACGGTGGCGTTATGGCTGGGCAGTTTAAAAACCTCTTCATCTTCTCCTCCACTCACTCCCAGAAATTGTATTGCATTTTCATTCAATTCTATTTCAACATTGATTCCTGTTTTGGCTTGGTCAATCTGAACTTTGCCATCTTTAATATTTTTCCATTTTAAGGCTTTAATATCAACAAATCTAAGTCCTGTATTACAAGCAAAAAGAAATGCTCTCTTAACCTCTTTATTACCACAATCTGCACCAATCAATGCTTTAAGTTCTTCAATGGTAAGTGTATCTTTCTTTAAACTATTTTCAAGTTTTGTGTTTTTTATTCCAGATGCTGGGTTCTGCTTGAAAACTCTGTTTTTACCCTCTTCACTTGAATAAGCCAAAAACTTTTTAAATCTGGCAAAGTAACTTTGAGGACTTTCACCACTTAGTTTACTTTCAAGAAATTTCTTAAACTCAATACATGAATTTTTATCAACTTGCTTGGTAGATAGTGGAGGAGGAGAAAACTCTTTAAATAGCCTATAAACGGCTTGCATCACTCGTTTATCTTTTTGGGTATAATTGTTAAGGTAAGATTCAAAAAACGTGTAGAAGTCTTGATTCTTGATTTTCTTCTGCTCAATTATTTCATCAATTTCATCAGCAAAAAATTGTTTTTCTCTCTCGGCTCTGAATAACTCGGCTTTCTCATATACTTCTTTGTTGTGGTGGCGTTCCAGAACTGTTTTGGCTTTATCATAAACCATCAGATTAATATACTCGCGTTTCCTCTTATTGTCTTTACTCCAATCAAGATAGAGTGCTAAACGATTTTCAGCTGTTGGCGTTTCTCTTAATTTAACTCTCTGCTTTGTTGTTTGCTTTGCCATTGATATACCTTTGTTTAGCTGTTGATTACTATGACAAAAGTATAAAAGTTTTTTAAATCTGTCAGAAAACTGTCAGAATTATTTTTTTAATGCTCATTAAGTAATTGACTATCAATATATTATAGTATTAAATTTGTTCCCGTCATCGGTACAAAATAACTCGTTGATTTTCAACGAGTTATTTTTGTTTTAGGGTAATTTACATCACTCCTAATCAATATTTCCGTACCTTTGCGTATGGATTATTTCAAAAAACTTCTTGATTTATTAAAAATAGAGCGTGAAGAAGACCACGCACAATACCGCAAACTTACCGAACAATCTTCCGTTGCTGAGCGTCGTGCAAATGGGCTTACATGGTATCCGATTGCGATAAGAGGCTCAGAAATGAGTCGTGGCGATTATATCACGGTTGAAGTCGAACGCACTACTCATCAAGATGTATCACATCAACTGCGTTCGGGTATGCCTGCTGTTTTCTTTGGTAATCATGACCCTAAAACCGACCGTGTAGAAGGAACAATTTCACACCAAAGTGGTAATAAGTTAAAAATTACTCTTCGTACCGAAGATTTACCTGATTTTGCCCGTGATGGGAAACTTGGTATTGATGTACTTTTTGATGACAATTCTTATGACGAAATGCAATCGGCTCTCAAATCCGCCAACGAATTAGCAGAAAAGCCCGAAGGCAATTTAGTACGAGTTTTAACGGGCGAAAAACAGCCAACTTTCAACGAAAACCTGTATAGTTTTTCAATTCCAAAACTAAACGCTTCACAAAACCAAGCATTAGATAAAATACTATCAGCCAATGAATTAGCCATTATTCATGGCCCACCAGGAACTGGAAAAACCACAACTTTGGTTCAAGCGATTAAGGCTTTAATTAAGCAGGATAATCAGAAAATATTAGTCGTTGCACCAAGCAATACTGCAGTTGATTTATTGAGCGAAAAACTCCACGAGGAAGGCCTAAATGTACTTCGGGTAGGAAATCCAGCACGAGTAACCGAGCGTTTGATGGCCTTGACTTTGGATGCTAAAATGACCGACCATCCGATGATAAAAAATGCTAAAATGCTAAAAAAACAAGCCAATGAATATAAAAACATGGCTCATAGATATAAGAAAAATTTTGGAAAATCCGAACGAGACCAACGTAAAGCTTTATTTGATGAAGCCCACAAAATCATGAAAGAAGTGGGAAATACTGAGCAGTATATCATCGATGATTTGGTAGCAAAAGCTCAAGTAATAACGGCAACCTTAGTTGGCTCAAACCATTATACAGTGCGAAACGTAAAGTTTCAAACCGTAGTAATCGACGAAGCTGGGCAAGCCTTAGAACCCGCCTGCTGGATTCCAATTCTGAAAGCCCAAAAAGTAATTTTAGCAGGTGACCATTGTCAGCTTTCACCAACAATTAAAAGCCCCCTCACCCCCAGAGGGGGAATTTTAAACGAGACTAACTCCACCTCTGTGGGTTGGGGGGCTGGACTTTCACTAACTTTGCTCGAAAAATGTATTGAACTCCACCCGGAAGCGGTTACTCTTTTGGAAGAACAATACCGCATGAATGAGCAAATTATGGCACATTCGTCAAAGATTTTCTACCAAAATAAATTAAAAGCACATCATTCAGTAGCAAAACATTTACTTTTTGAAAGCGACTCTCCATTAGCTTTTATTGATACCGCTGGTTGTAGCTTTGATGAAAAGCTTGAAGGCACAAGCTCTACCAACCCCGACGAAGCAGCTTTTTTAGTAAAACATTTGAGTAGTTTTGTAGAAGAATTGAAGAAAAAATTCAGCATAAATCATTTCCCAAGTATTGCCATCGTTTCACCTTACAAACAACAGATTAAAATTCTAAAAGAGCAAATCGAACATTCTCCCGAATTACAAGAAGTTTTGGTAAATATTTCAGTCAATACGATTGATAGTTTTCAAGGGCAGGAACGAGATATTGTTTATATCAGTTTAACAAGAAGTAATGCCGAAGGTGCAATAGGCTTTTTGTCGGATATTCGCCGCATGAATGTGGCCATGACTCGTGCGAGAAAAAAACTCGTAGTCATAGGCGATAGTGCTACGCTATCAAGTTTAGGTTTTTACGAAGAATTTATCAATTATACCCAAAAAATAGGAGCTTATCAAAGTGCTTGGGAATTTATGAACTAATTTTGAATAATTTTGTAAAACTAACCTAGTCTACAAAAAAAGACGTTGCTACCGCAACGTCTTTACAATTTCTCTACTCACCTACTGGCTTTCTATACGCCTCAAAAGGTATTTTCAGCAAACTACCCAAACGTGAATTTTCTTCGGGTTTCATGTGGGTATCAATCCCATAAATGATTTTATCTCGGTCAAGGGTCATGTATGTACCAAAAATCCTGTCCCAAATCGAAAAGATATTTCCGAAATTTGAATCAGTATAAGGCAGCACATAATGATGATGTACTTTGTGCATATCTGGCGAAACAATCACCCAGCTAATAGCATTGTCGAGCCATTTTGGAATCACGATGTTGGCGTGATTAAACTGTGATAACATTACCGAAATTGCTTGATACATAAAAACCATCCACATTGGAGCTCCCGCAATCACGATTCCTGCCGTGGTGAAAATAAAGCGAAATATGCTTTCTCCTGGGTGGTGGCGATTAGCCGAAGTTGTATCAACGTTAGTATCCGAATGATGAATTAAATGAAATTTCCACATCCATATTACTCTATGCTCTGTCCAATGCACAAACCATGCTCCAATCAAATCGAGCAAAAGCAAACCAACAATTGTATAAGCCCAAAGTGGCATTTCGGGCAGCCATTGCAAGATTCCGAAATGATTATTTATCGTCCATTCGGCTGACTTTAATAATATAAATGCCAAGGCGAAATTGATAATAATCGATGTAACCGTAAAGAAAATATTGATACCACCATGCTTAATTTTATTATATTTAAACTGAAAAAGTGGCACTGCATATTCGGCCATCCAAAAGAAAGCTATACCACCAATCAGAATAGCACTTCGGTGCGTCGACGGAATTGTGGCGAAATATTCTACTATTTGTTTCATAATGATTATAGGGGTTTTAGTTTGTAACCTTAAAAATAGCACAAATGTTTCAAACCACAATGCAGTTAACTATTATTGCTTCAATATTTTAAAAACACTCACTTGGCGTTGTTTATCTGCTATTTTTAATAAATAAACGCCAGTTGAACGCTTCGATAAATCACTATTAAGCTGTTGTCTAACATTATCCCAAGTGCCATTACCTTTAAAAATCATAAACCCTTGTGAATTAGAAAGGCTTATATCTAATAATTGCTTACTTAAGGCCTCGTCTATATCAAGATCAATAAAGTCAGTAGTTGGATTCGGAAAAACCCTTGCATTAAACCCTAATGCTGGCTCGATAGCAGTTGGTGATGCTATAAATTTAAAACGTGCAAAAACTGGCAAGTGATCAGAAGTAGTCGATGTATAGTTTTTCAAAAAAGTGAAAGGCAATGCCACACCCGCTGAGTTGCTCAAATAACTATTTTTCAATTCATTAGAAATCAGAATATGGTCAATTACATTTTCTTGAGAAACATACGAACGATAGCCATCATCGCTCAAAGTCTTAGTTAATGCTTGCCAACGTTCGGCATCATCTACGTATTTTTTATAGCTTGATTCTTTGGTAGAAGTAATCGCCGAAACAGTTTCATCAACATCATCATTAAAATCACCAGCAATTATGATATTTTCTTTCGGAAACTGAGCATCAAGACTATCTTTTAGTACCTCAACATCATATTTTCTTTGGCGATATTGTAATTCTCGGTCGGCTTCCGTGCCAGTAGTTCCACCTGTGTTTGCTCGTGCATGAATACCAACGATATGCAGGCGTTGTTTTACCCCTTCAACCGTAACATCGGCTACCATCAAAAACGGTAAACGGCCACTCGCCCAAAAACGTGCAGGGTCTGATGGATAGTTAGGTAAGTTTGTAGCTCCTCCCAATAAAGGTCTTGTAGAAACACTTTTCACAACATCTGTTTTGTAAACAAAACATACTCTCTGAGCATCATCGGCCACGCCTCCGGCCGAAATTGCCGATGAACAAACGCCTTCATAGCCTTTCATTTTAGCAACCAAATTCTTGAATGCCGTTGGATTCGATACTTCCTCTAAGAAATACAAGTCAGATTTAAGCGAATCTAATACTTGTAGAACATTCGTTTGCTGTAAAGCTTCATCCGAAGGGCCATTCGCTATATTTCCATACCAATTAATATTCCATGCAGTTACATCAAAGGTCTTATCGGCCGAAATACTTGAGACTGTTCCTTGCGGTTTACCTGTTCCAGGAATATCGACTTGCGAGCGAGGGTAAACCTGATAGCCATCATTGAAACGCCCAACCACACCCGAAATCGTAAAAGTCGCTTGTGGTTTTGTGCGACCATCAATGTCAGTACCTTCCCAAACCCTTACAGTAGCATTGGCAGTGACTTCTGTAATCGTATAATTGGTATTTGGTAGAAAAACGAATTTCTTATCAGTAAAACTTACATCCTTTATCGCAATCAAATTACCTTCATTAGCTGCCATTTGGCTGGTGGTAATAGTTTTTGGTGTTATAGCCCTATTAGTTGTTCCGATTTTTGCATACTGAGAACTTTGGAGATAAAGCTGTTTACTGATATTTGATAACTTTCCGAAAACTTGTACAGAATCGCCAACAGCGACTGTAGCCGAAACACCTCCAATCGGAATTCCACCCGTAGCATCTTGAATATAAACCAAATTATTAATTTCGCCCGCCGAAGTCACTCGTCCAGCAATTTTTACTGATGTTTGTTCAGCCAAAGTTTTTACTTTACTAATCGTCTGAATTTCATTGGCAGGTGGATTTACAATCAAATCTATCGCCACTTGTGGGTTGCTCTGAATTACTTTGCTATCTAAACTAAAAGCCAAATTTGTAGTAATGCTGCTTTCTGGAATGATGCCAATTTTTAAATAAACTTTGCCATTATCAATACTTCCATTTTTATCAATTGGATAAGCAATTCTATGTGAAACTATGCCTGAAAAATCTTTTTTCATCGAAATTGCTAAGTTATCACCCATAATTTCAAACAAAGTTCCTACAAGATTTCTGCCTGAAAATACCAACGAATCAACCACAGTTGCACTCGTAATTTGCTTCGGAGCTTTGATAACCGTAATACTTGGACTTTCATTTCTAACAAACAAATCCTCCCACTTAGTTGCTGCCACAATACCGTCAATTTTCACATTTGGAGCATTTGCGGCTGTTCCTTGTCGTAGGGCAATCGTACCCATATCGCTATCTGTATCACTCTCTGTAGCTGGTGTTACCAAAATTGGCGTTGTTGGTTCTTTTTCGGTAATTATTGGATTTACATATAAAACCACCTCATCATCAGTTGTGCTGCCACTTTTAAGTGTATATTTTAGCACAAAAAGATAAGTTTTATTCAATTCATAAATAGTTGCCGCATAATTTGGCGTATTACTCGCCTTCGTAACTCCTACTTGAAAGCCCGCTCCGCTTTTTTTTGCAAATACTTTTCCTCTAAAAATTGTACTCAGCGTTGTAGGCCCAAGGTGCAAAAAATAATCACCAGCCTCTTGTACTGCTGAAAAATTTGCCAAGAAAGCTACATATATATTACCATCTTTTACTGAAGGAAAATTTCGGCTGACGTCTTCGCCCGATGTTGTCAAACTTGCCGCTCCGCCAGTGGTTGTCAACCCTGAATAAGCCAAACCATCTACCACTTTTATGGCATTTGTACCTGCCCCACTATGGGCAGTCCAGCCATTTGCTGTCAGTGAGGCTCCAGTATTATATTTGAAGTCCTCGTTAAATAATTGTGCGAAGGTTGTCGTTAAAATAAAGGCCAGCGAAATCGAAAGAAGAGTTTTTAGCATAGTTTTTGAAGTTTTTGTTTCAAATATCGGCTTTTATAATATATTTATGCCACAATCATGTCAAGAAGAATATTTTTTCAGACATTTGTCTAATTTTAATCATATTTTTTCTTTTCTTTGTACCAAAAATAATGCTGTATGAAAAAGTGTATTTTCCTTGACCGAGACGGAGTACTAAACGAAGAACAACATGACTACGTCAGTCGAAAAGAAGATTTTGTGATTAGAGAAGGCGTGGCCGAAGGACTTTCTTTGCTAAAAAAGGCAGGCTATATGCTCATCGTTGTGACCAATCAGGCCGGGATTTCTAAAGGACTTTATACTGAAAGTCTTGTAAAAGATTTCCACGAAATTTTACAATCGGAATGTGGCGGTATTATCGACGACTTGTATTTTTCAAAACATCACCCAAATTATACCTCAAACTCGCTTTTACGCAAGCCCGATTCGCTGATGCTTGAAAAAGCAATGGCAAAATACGAAATCGACTCGACCCAATCGTTTATGATTGGAGATGCCGAACGTGATGTAAAAGCGGGAAAAAAAGCAGGTGTGAAAACAATTCACATCACTGGAGGAAAAGAAACAACCGATCTAGCTGACTGGCAATTCAGCAGTCTACTCGAAGCATCTCGATTTATTACGAAGAATATTTAAAACAAACTAGAGACGGTCAGTTCGCAGATACAATTGCGAAAAAAGATTTTTTGAAATCCTTAAAAATTAAGTAAATCAATTTTAGGAATCTCTCTAATCTTTTTACTATTAATAAAAATCAAGCGTGTTTTTTATCAATAGTAATTTTTGGGGTAATTTTGCCATAAGCAGGACATTGCTGACGCCTACAAGAAGTCATTGCTC
>JAFEIL010000081.1 GCA_017495105.1 Emticicia sp.
ACATTATATAAAGATATACCAATTGACAAAAGGGATAGTATCAATGTGGCAATTGGATTTTTATTAGCCATTTTCCCATCAATCCAATAGCCTGCCCAAGTGCCTAAGCCAATAGTCAATGCCATTTGAAGGCCAATTTGGGTAAAAACAAACCAATTTTGTTTATCTTTTGGAGATTCTTGCATAGTTTATAAATAAAGAATCAAGATAAAAATTTGATTTACAAAAATTTGCCTATTGCAACCAAAATAATCCTGTCTGTCTTGAAATCTTTCAAATCCTGTTTAAATTATTTTATAGTTTTTATACTCCCCTATCCGCCAACCTGTTAATTCTTCAATTTTCATCAGAATGCGATTTTTAAGAGAATATTTTTTCTGCTGAATATCAAAATCAAAAGCCCAATTCATACGTTCAATACGAGGTTGGATAACTTTTGGATGCGTTCCTTCAAAAATAGAAAGTGAGTCAATTCCTGAATAATCAAAGGCATCATTGGCGGGTTGTTGCTCATCAAGTTCTTGGTCGGTATGCCAAAAATAAGATAAACCTCGCACTTTTTCAGTCATTTTTTTCGGTGGCTTTACCCAACCATAATGATAAATGTAAGCATCAATCGCTTTTACATTCAGTTTGATATTACCGTTATTTCTGAAACCTTGTGCATCTCGATAAGACGAAACTTTTCTAGAATTACGGATGACTCTAATTTCATTTCTATACCATTTACGAGAATCAGCAACGTATTTATATGAGCCATAAAAATGGGTATATTTAAAAAGCAAGCCTTCAACTGAATGGTTATCTTTATATTCAATCATCGCATCTTTTATGACTTGATGATATTTTTCATGTACAATTTCATCGCTTTGAATATAAAATGCCCACGTTGTATCATTGCTCAAAGCCGCTAGGGCTTTATCAGTTTCGATGGCCAAAACTTTTCCATCTTTGCGTAATGAATCATCCCAAATGGTTTCTATGATACGGATTTTATCTGAATCGATTGATTTTATCAATTCCAACGTCCCATCTTCTGAGTTTCCCACAGCAACCACAAATTCATCACAAACTGGTAAAATCGAAGTAATGGCCTCCACAACTGGATAATCATACTTGATGGCATTCCGGATAATTGTAAAACCTGTTACTTTCATAGATATTGATGAATGAATGCTTAAATGATAGAATAAGTGAATGTTTACGATAAACAGTAATGAATTTTAAGCATTTTATTCAATCGTTCAAAACTCTATCATTCACTCATTAGATTTGTGCAACAAATTTACCAAATAAAAAGTGGCATTTCTCACGCCTTCGTATCCATATTTTAAGGCCTCATCCAAATCCATTGGTCGATTTATGATTGAAGTGGCATAATTAACGCCTATTTCTTGCAATTCTTGTGGAGAAACATCCAGTGTTCCACAGATAGCAGCTATCGGAATTTTAGCGTGATTAGCTCGGTCAGTTATACCTTTTATGAGTTTCCCTTGCAATGTTTGGTTATCAATTTTTCCTTCACCTGTAATAATGAGGTTTACGTCTTTTAGCTTTTTATCAAAGTCACAAAAATCCATTAATAGTTTAACACCTTCCTTTAATTCGGCATTCAGAAATGCCATTGAACCAAATCCTAATCCGCCTGCTGCTCCTGTTCCAAAAATTAATGAAAAATTTTTCCCAAAATCTCTTTCAAAAATCATTGAAATATTCTGCAGACCCTCATCTAATTCTTTGACTGCTTGCTCATCTGCCCCTTTTTGTGGGCCATAAATATAGGAAGCTCCATTTTCACCGAAAAGCGGATTGGTTACATCACAGGCGACATATATAGAAACTAGAGAATGATGATTAGAAACTGGAGAAAGGACTTGTTTTATTTTTATCAGATTTTCTCCGATTGGACTTAATTGTTCACCATTTTCATTTAAAAACTGCCAGCCGAGAGCCGCAGCCATTCCAATTCCAGCATCGGTTGTGGCACTGCCACCGATTCCGAGTATAATATTTTCTACATCACCTTCTAAAACAATCTTAATTAACTCTCCAGTACCAAAAGTACTGGTTTTTAATGGATTTCGTTCTTCATTTTTCAGTAAACGCAAACCAGAAGCCGTTGCCATCTCAATAAAGGCAGTTTTTCTATCAGCTGAGAGTCCATATTCAGCATCAATTATTCTGCCGAGTGGGTCTTGAACCTTTGCTGTATGTTTTTTTCCTCCAGAATACCATAATAGTAAGTCAAGAGTGCCTTCTCCCCCATCAGCCATTGGCAAGCTTAAAACTTCAATTTCTGGCGAAACCATACGAATACCTTCAGACATTGCTTTGCAAACCTGCGGAGCATCCAAAGAGCCTCTAAATTTATCGGGAGCGAGAAGAATTTTCAAATTTATTATTAGTGTTTGAACGCTTTAGGGGTGACTATTAATGAACATACTGATTCAAAAATTTGATTGGATAGTCAAAAACTCCTCCATAACGTCCAGTTTAGACGTTCCTACGGAATTGTATCACAAAGCATTAGCTATTCAAAAACCTCTGAAAGTCTTCGATTTTGCAAGAAAATACTGCTATTATTTAAGTTTTCAACTGATTTTAATTCATTTTCCGGTTCTACTCTAAATTTATTTACACCAACCATCACTTTTCCACTTTGTAAGTTTTTTACTTTTTCTACATAAGATTGATTGATTTCTTCCTTAATAAAACCCTTTTCAAATGCAGCGTTGATTCCGCCCAAACTTTCAACTTTCTGAAACAAAGTCCAAGCCTCAATACTTAGTTGATAAGTAAGATTTTCGATATAATATGCACCTGCCGCTGGGTCGATTATTTTATCAAGATGAGCTTCTTCACGCATCAGAATTGAGACGTTTCGAGCAATTCGTTCGCCGAGTGCGGAGTTTTGTTCACCCAAAACCGAATCATAAGCAAGCACTGTTAAGGCATCACAGCCTCCCATTACTGCCGACATTGCTTCGGTAGTTGCTCTTAACATGTTGGTGTAGGGACTTAATGTTGATTCAAAAAAACTCGAAGTTTGGCAATGAATCTGACAATCGTTTATGAGCAATGAACAATTAAAAGATTCCAAAACTTTACTCCATAAATATCTTAAAGCTCGAAGTTTGGCGATTTCTACAAAGTAGTTTGTTCCAACAGAAACCGAAAATTCTATCTTAGCAATAATTTGTTCAAGAGATAAACCAAGGTCCGTTAATTTATCTAAATTTTCAACCGCAGTCGCTACCACAAAAGCTAATTCTTGTACTGCATTTGCTCCTGCATTATGAAATACATGAGAAGATACACTAATTACTTGAAAATCAGGAAATTGTTCGGTTTGGACTATTGTCTGTTTTGCATTTTCCCATGTAAGTATATTATCTTTAGAAGAAGTTTTTACAAATGAATCAGCAATAACATCAGTTAGAACACCGCCTTTAGGAAAATAATGAATAAATTTTGAAAGTTTTGCTAATAGTTCTGTAACTTGAAGCGTTGTAAAAAATATTGGACTTACACTTAATTTAATGTTATTGAGTAATTTTACAAAATCAACATTATTTAGGTCTGTACTTTTAAAATCAATATTAATCGCATCTGCACCAAGTCGTAAATAGCTGATTAATAAAGAATTAGTTTCTATTTCATTGGTATATTTCACTGAAGGGCGATTTTGCCAAGAACCTGTTTTTTTATTTTTTTGAGTGGCTTGAATGGCTTCAACTGGCAGATTTATTAAATCTTCTTTTGCATAGTAAGGCTGAATATCGAAATTTTCGGTAGAATGCCAAACAAGCGAATCATCGAAGCTTTTTCCCTTTAAATCTGTCATAACCTGTGTAATCCAGTCATTTTTTGAGATTTCTGGAAATTCGGTAAAGAGTTTTTGTTCCATGAGCAAAATTGTATTTTTCTAAGAATAAAGCTATTATACTCTGACAAATGTAAAAATAAGTTTTGTACTTTTATCAGACAAATAATATTTAGTAAAATTTAGTTTAGGAATTACTTTGATATTAGTTTAAAAATCTCAAATTTCAACTCTCGGTTAGGTCGATATTTTTGTTATCTTTGCAACCCTTTTGATTCTGACTAAAAAATGACCGTTTTCGAAACCCCAAAAAACTCCAATATAACATTGCAACGTGAGGTAGACATAGTTTGGCAGAATTGCCTTAAAATGATACGGGAAAGTATCTCCGAACAAAGTTACAAAACTTGGTTTGAACCAATTGTACCCGTTAAATTAGAAGGAAAAAAACTAACCATCCAAGTACCAAGCCAATTCTTCTATGAATGGCTTGAAGAGAACTATGTTCATTTATTGAGAAAATCACTAGACTATGCCATTGGCCGTGATGGAATGCTCGAATACTCAATAGTTGTTGATAGCGGAAATCGTCAGAAAAATGAACCACAGATAGCCGTAAATATGCCTCCAGTGCATAGTACGCAATATGCCAAGCCCGATAATCATAATGCAGATGTAGTAAAAAATCCTTTTCAAATGAAGGATTTAGATTCTTTGAGCCTTGATTCTTACCTCAACCCAAATTATACTTTCGATAATTTTGTAGAAGGGGATTGTAATCGTTTGGCAAGAGCAGCAGGTTTTGCCGTTGCTTCAAAACCAGGGGTAACGTCGTTTAATCCATTAATGATTTATGGCGGAGTTGGACTCGGAAAAACTCATTTGGTGCAAGCCATAGGGAATTTTATGAAAAATAAAGCCGGTGGCAAATTCGTACTTTATGTTTCGTCCGAAAAATTTACCAGTCAGTTTATCAATTCCATTAAAAATAATAGTCTGCAAGATTTCATGAATTTCTATATGCAGATTGATATTTTGATAATTGATGATGTACAATTTTTGGCGGGAAAAGAAAAAACACAAGAAACATTTTTCCATATATTCAATCATCTTCACCAATCGGGTCGCCAAATTGTGATGACCTCTGACCGTCCACCTAGAGAATTAGATGGTGTAGAAGACAGACTTTTATCACGTTTTAAATGGGGTTTAACAGCTGATTTACAAACACCCGATTTAGAAACTCGTATCGCAATAATTCAGAAAAAGGTACAGGCAGAAGGAATTGAAATTGACTACGAAGTAATCGAATATCTCGCTCATAGTATTGATACAAATATTCGTGAACTGGAAGGTGTGATGATTTCGCTCTTGGCACAAGCTTCACTTACTCGTCGAGAAATTGATCTGGAATTAGCAAAAACTACGCTTCGCCATTTGGTAAAAGATTCTGAGCGAGAAGTAACAGTTGATACAATAATTGAAGCAATAACTGAATATTATAAGGTAAGAACTCCAGATTTGAAAGGAAAAAGTCGTTTACGTGAAATTGTTTTACCTCGTCAAGTGGCAATGTATTTGGCTAAAGAATTGACAAACCTTTCTTTAAAATCTATCGGTTATCATTTTGGTGGTCGTGACCACAGCACAGTTATTCACGCTATTCAGACAGTCAATGATTTGATGGATACTGATAAAGAAATTAGCACGGCCGTTGCGAAATTATTGAAGATGTTTAGGAAGTAAAATATTGTTATCGCATTGTGGTAGAGATAAGGCGACCGTCGCTCGTCAGTGCCTTGTCTCTACAACACACAAATTATTCAACATAAAGAACCAAACCTTTCAAATAACTTCCTTCGGGATGAAATAAATTTACGGGATGGTCTGCCCCTTGCGTAAGGTGATGTAAAACCCTTACTTGGCGACCAACTTCGAGTGCCGCCGACATAATTGTATTATAAAACAATTCTCGGTCAACTACTTGGGAACATGAAAATGTAAACAGAATTCCGCCTTTAGCCAATCTCTTGATTCCTTCAACATTTAATCTTTTATAACCCTGAACGGCATTATGGCGTTTAGCTACGTTTTTAGCATATGCTGGCGGGTCAAGGATAATTAAGTCGTATGTTTGGTCATTTCGCTTCAAATAATTCATTACATCTTCGGCGTAGGCTTCGTGTTTATCGGTTTCTCCAAAATTTAAAGCAACATTCTGATTCACCAAATCAACTGCTTTTTTTGAAACATCAACCGAATGCACCAATTCTGCTCCAGCATTCAAGGCATAAATTGAAAAACCGCCTGAATAGCAGAATGAATTTAATACCTTTTTGCCTTTTGAATACTGACCCAATAATGCACGATTATCTCTTTGGTCAAGGAAAAACCCTGTTTTTTGTCCAGTTTGCCAGTCGATTAGAAATTTATTATCGTTTTCTGAAACTTCATGTGGAATCAATTCGGCCAAAGATGTATTGAATAAATAATCATTTTGCACAGTTTTCCCAAATTCAGTGGGCAAAGTTTCGGCACTTTTATCGTAAACAGCCAAGAGACTTTCGCCATAAATTTGCTTTAATCCTGCTACTATTTTTTCTTTTTCTCGCCACATTCCAATCGTATGTGCTTGAAAAACAACTACACCTTTATAATAATCAAGAATCAAACCTGGAAAACCATCACCTTCTCCATGAATGAGGCGATAACAATCAACAAGTCCACTCCCACCTTGAAATACAATTGTTTGGCGTAATTGATAGGCCGAATTTAGTTTTTCGAGCCAAAAAGCCTCGTTGATTTCAGTAGCTGAATGTGAAAAAATTTTTACGGCGATACTTCCTTTGTAAAAATGCCCTGTTGCGAGATAAGTAAATTTTTTATCGAAAACTTCCACTATATCACCATCAGTTGGATTTCCTTCTGTACGGGCTATTGCTCCCGAAAAAATCCAAGGATGTAGCCGCTTTACAGCTATTTCTTTTCCTGCGTTTAAAATTACTTTTGCGTACATAAAATGTTTTTTTGAGCTTTTAGCGATCGGCTTTATGCAATAGGCAAAAATTCATTCAACCAAAAAACATATTGCTTAGAGCCTAAAGCATATTGCTTTTTGCTAAATATTTACAAAATAAGAAAAAAATGAGCCTTGATAAAATCATATCTCTGATTAAATATTATATTTACCTTTAAGTTTTAAAAGTAGATATAAACTTATAACCCTTAACCTCTCAAATTACCATGAAAGTCAATCGTAGAAACTTCCTACGTCAGTCAGGACTTATCGCAGCTACCCCTTTGATAGCTAGCGAATTATGGTCTTGCACTCCCTCTTCAAAAACCGAAGAGAAAAATACCGACTCGACCGCAACTTCCTCAATTGTATCTGAACCATCAGTAAAAGAATTTGGCATACAGTTATGGACTGTAAAAGAAGACATGGCAAAAGACCCAAAAGGTGTTTTGAAGTCTTTGGCAAGCTATGGTTACAAACAAATTGAAAGTTTTCAGGGTGAAAAAGATGTATTTTGGGGCATGACGGCCAAAGATTTTAAATCTTATATGGACGACCTCGGTATGAATATCGTCAGTACGCACTGTAATCCTGACTATACTATGAAAAAAGAAACTGAAAAGGAATTCAGTAAGTTAGTTGATGATGCAGTAAGTATTGGCATGAAATATTTGATAAATCCATTTTTAGGAAGTCTGAAAACTGCCGATGAATGGAAAAAAGCCGCCGAAGGACTGAATCGTCAAGGCGAAATTGCCAATAAAGCTGGTTTACGGGTTGCATACCACAATCATAATTTTGAATTCAAGAAATTTGCAGATGGCACAATGCCCGAAGTGATATTGCTTGACGGAACAGACCCTAAATTGGTTGATTTTGAAATGGATTTGTTTTGGGTAGTGAAAGCAGGCGAAAATCCTGAAGAATGGTTAAAAAAATACAATAATCGTTTCAAATTATGCCATATCAAAGACCTTTATAAAGATGAAAAGGTGGCAGAACTTAGAAAAAATAAGACCGAAGTAATGGTTTTGGACGATGTAAGTGCTTCATGCGATTTAGGTACAGGAAAAATTAATTTTCCTAAGTTATTAAATACCGCCAAAGCAAATGGTGTTGAATATTTTATTGTTGAGCAAGAACGTTTTGATAATACTACCCCGCTAAAAGCAGCTGAAGTTGATGCTCAGTATATGAAGAAATTGGTTTTTGCTTAATTTTTTGTTATAGATTTTCTTTTAAAAAGCCTTCTAAGCATAGCTCAGAAGGCTTTTTTAGGAATAATTTGAAAAATTGTTCTACAAACTGCCAATCAATTGCTTGATTATCAATGTCATATTTGGTTCAGCTTTGTAAGCTGCGGCCAAAATATGCTCGATTTCAGCTTTTTTCAAAGTTTCAGGAATACACATATCGGTAATTACCGAAATTCCGAAAACAGGAATTCCCATCTGACGTGCCACAATAACTTCGGGAACGGTACTCATTCCTACGGCATCGGCACCTAAATTTCTTAGTAATCTATATTCGGCTTTGGTTTCGAGTTGTGGGCCTGTTACGCTCACATACGTGCCACTATGTACACCTTCGATATTATTTTGGGTCGCAATAATCTTCGCTTTTTCAATCATTTCTAAATCATACGGCTCGCTCATATCGGGAAAACGGTCGCCCATAATATTTGCTCCAACTAATGGATTTTCGGGTAAAAACAAGGTAATATGGTCTTCAATAATCATCAAATCACTTTCATTAAACATCAGATTCATTCCACCCGAAGCATTTGAAACAAACAAACGCTCAATACCGAGCAATTTCATTACTCGCACAGGAAACGTGACTTGTTTCATCGAATAGCCTTCATAATAATGAAAACGTCCTTGCATACAAACTACATTTTTACCTTCGAGTTTGCCAAAAAGTAATTTCCCAGTATGAAACTCGACAGTCGCAATAGGAAAATGCGGAATATCTTCATAGTTGATTATATGCTCAACTTCTATTTCGGTCGTGAGTTTTCCGAGTCCTGTGCCGAGAATAATTCCAAACTGTGGCTTAAAATCGCCTATAATTGATTGAATATAAGCAGTTGCTTCGTTAATTTGTAGCATGTTTTTTATTTAGGAATTATGATTTACTTAAAATCTTTGTTTAATGCAGTTGTAACAACGGCTTAAACACCGACTAATAGCCCCACTTCGGTTTTAAAATCTGCCGAACATTCAAACATTTAGTCTAATGAGGATTGTTCTAAATTATTAATTTTTAGAAATATACGAAATTTCTCAAAAAACAGCCAAATCCAACACAAAAAAGCACGACCTTGAGAGTCATGCTTCTTATTTATACTTTTACGTAAGGTTTAGCGAATTATAACGCTAAAGTACCTTTACGTGCTGCATCAACTATTGTAGCTTCTAAGCCTTTTTTGTTGATTGTGCGAAGTGCTGACATGAAACTTTCAATGAAACCCATACACCTTCAGATTCTAAAAAGAATCTCTTAGTCTTTAAATTTGGAAAAAACTTACGCTTAGTTTTATTGTTAGCGTGCGATACATTATTACCGACTTGCGTTTTCTTACCAGTGATTTGACAAACTTTTGCCATTGCCTTATTGAATATTTTCTATGAAAAAATGAATACTTTCCTAAAACGGAGTGCAAAATTACATATTTTTTTGGAAACGAAAAAGTATAGCTTAATTTTTTTTATAACTATAAGGACAATGACGGCACCCATTTTTACAGCAATAGCCACGTTTTAAGTGGTATTCACTCGTAAAAATCAGAAATCCATTCTCATAATAATAATCTTCGATTGCATACTTTTGATTGAGTACGACCTCTTTTTCACTTTTTCTCTTAATCACAAGTCGGTTTTTTAGCTTAAATTATATAACTTAGTAACTACAAAAAAAGTTTTAAAATACTAAAATGGATTTAATCATTCGTCTAGCGACACTCGATGATGTGAAAGATATTCTGCACATTTATGCCGAAGCTCTCGATAATGGGAAAGTTATATCGGTTGAAAAGGCCCAAGAAATATTCCTAAAACAACAACAACATCCTGATTATCAGGTATTTGTTGCTGTCCATGAACAGCAAATAGTTGGCACTTTTGCACTACTCATCATGGAAAACATGGCTCATAATGGTACGCCTTCTGCCGTAGTTGAGGACGTGGGAATTTTACCAATGTTGCAAGGTAAAGGAATCGGGAAAATGATGATGGAGTTTGCTCTGAAATATGCTAAAGAAAAAGGTTGCTATAAAATGAGTCTTTCGAGTAATCTTAGGCGTGAAAAAGCCCATCAATTCTACGAATCGCTGGGCTTTAAAAAACATGGTTTTAGCTTTTTGATGGACTTAAATTAGTCGCATTTTCTTGTTCAAAAAGTATGGTTTGAGAACTTTTTTATCGAAAATTGCCAGTAAAACTATCAAATTGACCAAAATCAGGACTTTTACCAAAATTTCTGTCGAGAAAGTATTGATAACGTCCAGATTGTTTACTTTCGGTATTTCAATGGCAGAATTTGAATTCGAGAAATAAAACAAGGCAAGGCTAATTGTTCCTACAAAAAACACCGACATTATAGCCAAAATTATCCAAGTAAGTTGGCTACTCCAAGATTTATTCTTGAGTGGAGCATAATCGATATTAGCCAAAAGAATTTCAGTAAATTGTGCAGAAGGCTTTTCAATTGGCAAGGCAAGTAAATCGAGATGAATTGCTTCCAAATCTTCAAAGTATGTTTTGTATTCTGCCGATTTCGACAATAGATTTCGGTGTTGTGTCAAAATTTCTTTTGTGGCACAACCATCCAATATATCAAATATTTGTTCGTCGGTTAGCATTTTCATAAGTTTATTCGTTTTTATTTGCTGTTGAAAGTCATTAAAACTAAAAAAATCTATTTCAACTTACTCTTTTTCCAAATGACTTATCCATTGAATTGCTGTTTTTACAGGTTCAGGCGATTCGGAAAATGCTGTATTATGACCTAATAAAGGAAACAAGCTATATTCATATCTTTTCCCCGATGCTTTTAGCTTTTCTAAATTCTCCATTGATAGTACAACAGGCACTTGAATATCCTTCCCTCCAAAAATCCAAAGTCCAGGTATTGTGAGTTTACTGAGTTGTTTCTGAGGATTTGTTTCTACAAACTGATACTTGTCTGGGGCATTTTTAATATGTTCACGAGCATCTAATTCATTATGAGTGTCCCAAAAATTTTCATTACCATTCGTGTAAAACTGAAATCTTAACTGTTCCAGAGTAGTGATAACAGGTCCACTAAAAATAACCATAAATTTTACACCTTTATTTTTTTCAGCAGTCAAAGGGATTATCCAACCTGCTTGACTAAATCCAATTAATCCAATTGGTATTTTTTTATCTTCTAGATTGATGCGTAATGTATTTATTGCTGTGCTTGCATCGTGAGACAAAAGAGTGAGATTAGTCGAGTCAATATTATTAGTACCAACTGATGGCCCCACATAAACACCACCCGATTCTCCAACCCCTCGTTTATCATAAGTCAATACAGTTATGCCTTCTTTGGCGAGAAGTTTAGCGAACTTCATTTCCCTTTTTACAGGGTCAGACCCGTGAACAATTACAACTGCTGCAAAGGTTTTTTTAGGCTTTAAAATTGAGCCAACAAGTGTGTCGCCATGACTTTCAAATTTGACATCTTGAATAGTAAAGTCGATTGATTGAGAAAATGTTATTTTTGGTAAAATTATAAGTAATAACCAAAGAAATGTGTTAGAAAAAAAACCAAAGTTCATTCTATCTTTAATATTAAAATAGCACCTCATAATATATTGATTTTATAATAAACTTTTCACTTCATCTTTCAAAAGTTTTTTCATTTCTTCGGACAAGCGTTTTCTGGCTCGATGAATTTTTACTTTGGCGGTTTCGGCACTTATTTTCGTAATTTCAGCAATTTCTTCTAGTGATAATTCTTTTAAATAAAATAAAGTTATCATTGCGGTATCGTCCGCTGAAAGATTTCGTAAGGCTTTCTGAATCGCCATTTTCCTTTCATTTTTTTGTAAATCTTCCGCCGAATCGCTAGAATGCTTTACCAAAAATGCATCTGATGAGTTTTGAATATCTACCAACTCGACTTTATTCTTGCGTTTTTGCATTAATGCAGCGTTGAAAACAATTCGATAAAACCAAGTTGTAAATTTCGAATCAGCATTAAATGAAGACAAAGCCCCAAAAACCTGCATAAAAGCATCTTGTGCTACTTCTTCTGCATCTTCTCGGTTGTTTAGAATTCGGTAAGCAACCGTAAAAGCATAGTCTTTATG
>JAFEIL010000084.1 GCA_017495105.1 Emticicia sp.
GCGTAAAAGAACTCCTCATCCTTTAAAGCATCAAATGTAAGGCACATTCCTTGGTGTTTATTAGCATAATGCCCCCACATAAGCATTTTTTTGTCACATTTAGAAAAACATTTCACTCCAATGTTATTTAGAACTTTATTTAGTTCATCTTTGATATATTTAGAGGGATTTTTGTCAAATATGTCTAATAAATTATTTATCTCTAATGTCGTTTTACAGCTATTTCTATAACTTTGAATATCTGTTTCGCTCAAATCTATTTCATCAAACGGGTAGCAGTCATAAGGGTCATTAAAGTTTTTAGGTTGATTGAAAAACAAATCACCATTCATCAAACTTTCTAAATTTTCCTCCTTTATTGGCATATAAGTATGCAAAATTGGGTGGATATTGGTATAATATTTAGAATAACATATTCCATTAAGATAATCTTGGGTACTCATAGTTATTTGTTTTAAGTTATATAAGCCTCTCTCGCATACACGAGAGAAGCAAAATTTAGAAAGTGAACATACTTGAAGTACTTTACTTTTGAGCAATTGCAAAAGCATCCATTACTTCTCGAATAGTTTTGGAATTTTTACCTTTTTTTGTAGCTCAAATAATTCAGTTAGGGAATAAATTTTAAAATCTCCTCGGTTTTCAGTGTTTCCACTGTGAAACATATCCTTTACTGTATCTTCTGGAAAAAATAAACATTGGTTATTCCAGATAGTATTTGCAAAGATTTCATCTTTTGATTCACTGTAAATTGAAAATAAAATACTTGGGTCTAATGCCATAATAGTTGTGTTTTATTGGTTAGAAAAAACTTTAACTATTCAAAGTTAAAACAATCATCAAGCGTATTCCAACAAAAACTTGAAATAAAAGTTTTTTGCTTATATAGCATTTTTGATATGAAATTCTCTATTTTTTACTGCTTTTTTAGCAATTTTTTCTAAATTGCAACATCAAAAAAACGTCAAACTTCTGCATGAAAACCCACGCATACTTTGAAAATATCCAATCCGAAATCATTGAAGTACTTCAATCTGCCCAATATCAAATCCGAATAGCTGTGGCGTGGTTTACCGATAGCCAATTATTTGATATACTATTGTCAAAAGCAAAAAAAGGAGTAAAAATAGAACTTTTGTTGGCCAATAATTTTATTAACCACGAATCAAGTATCAATTATGAGCGATTGAATCAGTTTGGTGGTAGTGTAACGTTTATTGGCAATGATTCTGAAAAAGCTCCTTTGATGCACAACAAGTTTTGTATCATTGATGATGAAATCTTGGTTTTTGGCTCTTATAATTGGACTCGTAAGGCACAGTCCAACCACGAAAGTATCACGATTATAGAAGGAAACAGAGATTTAATCATAGATTTTAACCAAGAATTTGAGAAAATCAGAGGAAGAACACAAGAAACAAGCATAGATTGGGGCAAATTGGTAATCAGGCTTGAAACGTTGCTAAATGTGATTCGGCTTGAAGATGAAGATGATATTTTGTATCAAACTAAAAAAATAAAGACATTACTGCTTGATACCCCACCGTCAGAAATAATAACTATTTTGGAATTGATTGCCAAGCAGAAATACCAAGAGTCCGTCATTCAGTTAACGGCTTTACTACAAAAACTGCGTCAGATTACGACTTGGCAAGACCCCGAAATTCCAGCTTTGCAATTAGAAATTCGTTCTTTAGAATGGCAATTATCAAGTTTGGAAGATGAAAAACTAGATATTGAAAAGCAAATTTATGTTTTTGAAATCAAGCATAATTTAGAGCTTGGCGAATTGATAATCAGCATTTTAAAGCTAAAAAAACAAATAGCTGAATTTGAAAATGACGAAGAAAAAATAGCAGAAGCAAGCCAAGATTATGCAGAATATGAGCATAGTTTTGAAGAATCGAAAACTAAAAAATTAAAGGAACTTTCGGAGGTTGAACAAAAAGAACTGAAAAATAAATTTCGTCAGGCGTCTAAATTATGCCACCCTGATAAAGTGCCAGATGAGCAGAAAAAACTAGCTGAACAAACATTTATTGAGCTAAAAACTGCTTACGAAGCCAATGATTTAGCAACAGTTAATCGAATTTTAAGCGATTTAGAGAAGCATATTTTTGCTTCAAATTCTGTGGTTTTAACACAAAAAGAAAAATTAGTCTCTCATTTATCTATTTTATCACAAAAAAGACAGCAATTAGAGGAAATTCTTCTATCCTTGAAAAATAGTGAAGCGTATTTAAAAATAAGCCATATACAAGACCTAAATGTTTACTTTTCTGAAACTAAATCTGCTTTGTTGAGAGTAAAAGAAGATTTAGAAACACAAATACAAAATAGATTGGTTTGATTGGCAGATTATTATTGATTCTAAGAATAGGGTTTGATTATTTAGAAATGTTAGTCTTTAACTCAAATCCAGATTGAGCTTTTTGATGCAAATGCCAAGCAGCAGCTTCATCTGATTGATGCAGAATAAGACCATTTTCGAGAAAATCTTTCTTCAAGATAAGTTTTTCAAGTATCGTCATTAATTGAGAAATAGTACTGTTTTTAAGCGTGGTTGCTCCCGATTTTAATTTCTGCTTGATTAGTTTAATATTGTTTTCAATAAGTTCTATTTCCATGTCCTTATCTTGCTGATCAAATTGATAATCGGTCAGTACGTCAATGGTATTTCTTGTTATGACGTGTATTTTTTTTTCAACCATTTTCTTTGTGTATCTCATACTAAACTTCAATTAGACTGATGTAATTCTTTTCAATTGCGAAAACTTTAAACTTGCTGTTAAAACGAAAAATAACTTCTTTTTCGTTCGGATATTTAGAAACTTTATCAACTAATTTTCCTCTTTGTGAAAATATTTTGAATAAGTCGGTTCCATATGAATTTCCAACATGGATACTACTGCTTGAT
>JAFEIL010000254.1 GCA_017495105.1 Emticicia sp.
TACTTCCAGAATTATTGGCATTACAAGTCAGATTTGTTGGTGTAGGTGTAAGAGTAATGTTTGATACTGTAATTGTTATGATATTTGATGCAGCACTTAGGCAACCATTATCAGAACAAGTGGCTGAATAGCTTGTTGTTATACTCGGAGAAATACTTAATGGACTTCCCGTCCCAACCACTATGTTTGATGAGTTTTTCCATGTTAGAGTTCCTGTGCATGAATTAGAGATGCTCAAACTTGTACTTAACCCAGAGCATATTACAATACTTCCTAGAGCAATTGGCGTAGTTGGTATTGGATTTATTGTTACATTAGCTGAAGTTCTATCAGTTTCACAAGTAATTAATGGACTAGAGCCTACCAACACAAAAGCTCTTGCAACATAATATGTTTGAGATGATGATAGTATAGGTGTGTTATATGTTTCATTTCTTGTCCCAGAAGTAGGAGTTAACGAACTTATTGAACTTGCTGAGTCATACCAATTGAAAGTTCCTAAAGACACACTACTACCTGCTGTAAATGTGGCAGATCCACTTCCACAAAAAGTGGCTGATGTTGGATTTACCGTGGGTATTCCTGTAATTGAATAAGCAGGATTTACTGTTATTGTATTTGAAGTTTTAGTGCAAAATTCTGAATCTACTGTAACTTTATAATTTCCCTCAGATGAGGCACTATAAGTTGAGTTTGTTGCTTCAGAAATTGGGCTACCATTTAAACTCCACTGATAATTATATGAACCTGTGCCACCCACTGCTGAGGCAGTCAAGGTCGTACTTCTGTTAAGCACTCCTGTTCCACAAAAATAAGTGTTTCCCGAAATTGAAACAGATAGAGGTGGCGTAACTGAAACCTTAGCAGTTGCCAAATTGCTGCATCCAAATTGAGAAGTAACTGTGGCAGAAAAAATAGTAATCTGTGTTTGGGAAGTCACGTTATTTAAAGTACCATTGATAGCACTTGAACTTCCATTATTGGAGCCTGTGAGATTAGTTGTATTATCTCTAGTCCACGAAAAAGAATTTATTCCATTAATTGATTTGCCCTCAGAAATTACCAAACTTACACTTTCTCCACTACATATATCAGCTAAGTTTGGGGTTATAACTGCTTGTGGGATTGGGTTTACCGTTATTGTAAAGTTTCTTGTGCTGCCAAGACATGTTATTCCTGCATTTGTAAAAGATGGGGTAATCGTTATGTCACCTGAAATTGAAGTATTACTTGTATTTGTGACCGAGAACGCATCAATACTTCCTGTTCCACTTGTAGCTAAGCCTATTGAGGTGTTTGTATTCGTCCAATTGTAAGTTGTACTACTAACAGCTCCCGTAAAACTTACAGGCGTCGTCGTAGTTCCATTGCATAAACTTTGATTAGATACTGAGTTTACAGTAGGTGTTGGATTAACGATGATGGTAAACCTCTGAGTTGAACCAGAACAAGTAACGCCATTATTTGTATAGGTAGGCGTAACAGTAATTGTTCCAGAAATAGGTGAATTACTTGAATTAGAAGCAGTGAAAGCTGCAATGTTTCCCGAACCACTTGTGGCTAAGCCTATACTTGAATTAGTATTTGTCCAATTATACACTGTTCCACTTACGTCTCCTGTAAACGAAAAAGGTGTAGTTTGCGAACTATTGCAAAATGTTTGGTCTGCTACTGAATTGACTGTTGGGATGGGGTTAGCCGTAATGCTTGAGCTTTGCGATGCTCCAGTACATGTTATTCCATTATTTGAATAAGAGGGAGTAACAATTATTGTCCCTGAAACTGGGGTGTTTCCTGAATTGATAGTTGTGAATTCAGCAATATTTCCAGAACCATTCGCCGCTAAACCAATAGATGTATTATTATTTGCCCAGTTATAAACTGTACCACTTACCGAACCACCGAAATTAATTGCAGTTGTAGTTGAACCACTACATTGTGTTTGATTGGCAACGGAATTTACTGTTGGTGTTGGATTTACAGCGATTGTGAAATTTTTTGAAGTTCCGCTGCAAGTTAGCCCACCATTTGTAAAAGATGGAGTTACAGTTATCAAACTTGAAATAGGCGAGTTTGTCGAATTTGTTGCAGTAAATGCAGAAATATTTCCTGTTCCGTTCGCCCCTAAACCAGTAGTAGTGTTTGTGTTTGTCCAACTATAAATACTTCCAGTTACCGTTCCAGACATCGTAATTGCGTTTGTTTGTGAACCATTACATTTTGATTGGTCAGTAATTGTAGTGACGCTTGGTGTTGGATTTATAGTAATGGTAAATGTTTGTGTTGCACCCGTACAAGAAATGCCATTATTTGTGTATATCGGGGTAACTGTAATTGTTCCAAAAATTACATCATTTGTTGTATTGATGGCTTTAAATGCGTTGATATTTCCTGTTCCGCTCGCTGCAAGTCCAATATTTGTATTGGTATTACTCCAGTTGAATACTGTTCCAGTCACACTCCCCGTAAAAGTGATAGCTGAAGTATTTAAACCATTACAAATAATTTGATTTGAAATAGAATTTACGGTAGGAATCTGATTTACTGTGACCGTCGAAATTGAAGCTGTACTTTTGCAATTTATGGCAGAAATTTCGCAGCTTGCATAATAATTTGTAGTAGAACTAGAACTTACTGTGGTAGATGTTAATAGATTAGTCAAAGCGGCATCAGTGTACCATGTAATTATCCCCGAAAGACATGTGCCTGACAATGTAACACTTTGCCCAACACAAATGGTTGGAGAAATAACAGTCGGTGCATTTGGTTTCTCCTCAATTTCAATATTTATTGTTTTAGTGCAACCACGAGCATCTACTACTTCAGCCGTATGAGTTCCTGCAGTTAGACCATTAAAGGTGTTACCGCCTAAATTACCACCATCAACTCTAAACTGATATGGCTCTAAACCTCCAGAGGCGATTACAGAAAAATTTCCTGTACTTCCAACGATACAATTATTTTGATTCGCAAGAGAGATTGAAAGGTCACTGACAGAATTTACATTGATTGTTTTCTCCAAAACACATCCATTGTCATCTATTAAACCAACAGTGTAGTTTCCAGATGATAAATTTGAAAAAGTAGTAATATTGTCATAGCTACCTCCATTAATATTATATGATAATGGAGCTTTACCTCCTGTTCCCGAAATAGTTATTATACTATTATTACCAACTGTACAATCGTTACTTGATTCAGTGGTCAGAGCTAAGGGATCATTTTGTGTAATTATTATTGGCTGGGCGTTAATACAACCTTTGGCGTCTCTCACTGTAATCGTATATGTTCCAGCTGCCATACCTGTGAATACATTTCCTGCTTGGAAATTTGTTCCATCTTTTGAATATTGATAACCTGATGTTCCTCCTGTTGTACTGGCAATAATTGTAGCCGAAGAACCTGCACAGAGGATTGTACCAGCTGTCAATGTTAACGATGGATTTGGATTAATTACTATTGCGATAGTCGCCCTTTCAGTTTCACAGCCATTTTGTTTTTGGGAAACATAATAATTAGTTATGCCAACGGTACTCGTTGAAGGAGTAGGGGCGGTTGAAGAACCAACTCCGCCAGTAGCAGAACTATACCAAAGGACAGTTGCTCCAGATGCACCTGCTACACTTAATTGACTCGCTGTATTTCCTTGGCAATATTCAGTTTTACTACTTGTTAAGGATGGTGGGGTTTGAATAACGCTTACTGTTATATTGTCTGTAGTGCTTTTGCAGCCCGCTGGACTTACACATGCTCCATAATAAATAGTTGTACTTGAAGGACTTACAGGATTTGAAACTGTCGTTGTTAAACCTGCATCAGTGTACCAAGTTACAACACCAGAACTGCAAGTAGCTGATAAAGAAGAGCTTTGTCCTGAACAAATTGTGGTCGGACTAGCCGAAATACCTGTTGGCGATGATGGAGTAGGGTTTACGTTAATGGTTACATTTCCAGCATCGCTTTTACAACCGCTGGCACTTACACATGCCACATAATATGTAGTTGTAAGTGTAGGACTTACCGGTGATGTCACCGACGCTGTTAGTGCAGAATTACCATACCAGGTTACTGTTCCGCTACTACAAGTAGCCAATAATGTTGAACTCTGTCCTACGCAAATCGTAGCTGGGCTGGCCGAAATTCCAGTGGGTGCCGATGGGGTAGGATTTACAGTTATAGTTATATTTTCGGGAGAACTTTTACATCCGGCCGTACTAACGCAAGCTACATAATAGGTGCTTGTAATTGTTGGACTAACTGGAGAATTTACGACATTTGTAAGAGTTAATTCACTATACCAAGTCACTGTACCACTGCTACAAGTTGCTGATAAAGATGAGCTTTGACCAGAGCAAATTGTGGAAGGTGTGGCTGTAATTCCTGTGGGTGCCGATGGGGTAGGATTAATAGTAATTGAAACGTTTCCAGATGTACTTTTACATCCTAGGTCGCTTACACATGCTACATAATAAGAGGTGGTTGTGCTTGGACTTACTGTACTTGAAACTACGTTAGTAAGCCCTGCATCGCTATACCATGTCGATGTACCACTAACGCAAGTAGCCGATAAAGTAGAACTCTGTCCCGAACAAATTGTACTTGGACTGGCAGATATTCCTGTAGGTGCCGATGGAGTAGGATTTACAGTAACTGTTAAATTTGCTGAATTACTTCTACATCCTGTATTGCTAAGGCACGCTACATAATAAGTAGTAGTTACGGTTGGGCTTACAGTATTTGAAACTACATTCGTAAGTGTTGCGTCACTATACCAAGTAACATTCCCACTACTACAAGTGCCTGATAAGGTCGAACTTTTTCCCGAGCATATTGTCGCTGGACTGGCTGATATTGTCGTTGGAGATATTGGAGTGGGATTTACATTGACGACAACATTCCCCGCAGTACCTCTACATCCTGCTGCACTTACGCAAGCAACATAAAATGTACTTGTACTAGAAGGACTAACTGTATTTGAAATTATATTCGTTAAAGCAGCATCGCTATACCATGTAGCAGTTCCACTACTACAAGTTGCTGTCAAAGTAGAACTCTGCCCCGAACATATTGTGCTGGCCGATATACTTGTTGGGGCTGAAGGCGTAGGGTTTACATTTACGGTTACATTTCCAGATACACTTTTACAACCTAATGTGCTAACACAAGCGGCATAATAGGTTGTTGTACTTGTAGGACTTACTGTGCTTGGAACTGAAGTAGTGAGCCCTGGATTATTATACCATGTTAAAGTACCACTACTGCAAGAGGCCGTCAAAGTTGAACTTTGTCCTGAACAGATTGTGGTATTACTCGCCGAAACGCCTGTTGGCCCAGATGGTGGCGTGCCAAACATTGTAACATTATCTATATAAAAATCATCCCCAATTAAGTTTTCTGCAGCAAATGTTAAATCACCACTTGCAGGTAAAGAAGCTACCGGTACGGTTAATGTATAATTTATAAAACTACCAGATATTGGGGGTGTAGCTGTTGATGGTGTAATAGTAGCACCATTACTCAAAGTCATAGTACCAGTTGTTGCATTGATAATTGGAGTATTTACAAAAGTAACATAGGTTATCCCGGCAATTTTAATGACAAGAGTACCACTTCCATTATTATTCCAGACATTATCTAAATTTCCCAATAAAAGACTGAATTTTAAAGTAATAGTCTCATTAGTTGCACCACCAAAATTTATCGTTTGAGATAAATTACCTGTGCCATTATTGGTACCAGACGCAATATTATTGAAATAAGTCCAAGGTTGGGAAACTGACCATCCATTTAGATTACCCGTAAAAGTTCCGTTTGTTATCAAATTTGGGCAAGATTGCAAATTCTCTTCATACTGAGGAAAAGTTAAGTGGTTGTAGGATTGCCCGATTTCTAATATCCAGTCGCCATTCTTACCTGTAATGTTTGAAGATGCCGATACAGAAATTTTTAATTCTTTTTCGATAAAAGCAACCGCCTCACGTCCTTTTTCTCCTTTAGCAAATTCACAACCATAGATGTTTATATGAGATGTAAGGTATGTGATATTAGGCTTAAGAAAATCAATAATTTTCTTAGCGTTTTTCCATTCTCCGTCAATGAGCAACTCACCAGGGCGACCATGCGAAATAAGTTGAAAAGACTTTTTTGTGCCTTCAGACTCTAATTGTTTTTTGAATATTTCAGGAAAGGATACACTTTTGTCAATGAAATACTGACCAAACTTGAAAGTTGTTTCGATATTTATTTTAGAAGTGTTTAATATTAAATCTTCTTTTAATAAATTCCTATCAATACTGACGGATGTAAGAATACTAGAAGAAGTAGTTTCTATAGTTTTATGTGTCTTCGCAATTGTTTGATTTGTGGTAAACACCACACACAAAAAAAGATTTATTTTTGTTAAAAATATTAATTTACTTTTCATATTTATATTGTAAGCACTTTTGTTTCAGTAAATAACTTTGTTAGTTAAAAAAAAGTTTTTCATAAATAATAACTTAAAATAAGTTTCTGTATGAATTTGACATAATTTGGGTTGATATGAAATTAAGTAGCTTAATAATATTACTTTACTTAACACTTTTGAAAGTTTATAGTTATCCTAAATTAGAATAATAAAATCAAAACAAGTAACATTTATTTTGAGGTTATCTGCAAAAAATATTCCAGAAAATAGTAAATGAAAAATTAATTTCAAAAATTCACGGTACAATCCATCAGACTATTTTAAATGGTAAGTTATTGAGAAAATACCTGCAGACCGAAAAAGCGTGCGTTTGGCCCTAGAACGGCCAAATGATGAGACCCCAACGCCCATTGATTCCGTTTACATTCTTAGGCCTTACCGTGCGTGATGTTGCTCCCAAAAACAATGGAGCATTTCCGCTCCTTACAGATTCACATGGATATTTATGTTTAAGACTTTTTTGACTTTTTTGACCGAAAATCTGGCCTCAAAAGGATATATCGTAGTAGTTATTGACTAGCTATACTTTTTTAAAACTTTATGGATGCCAAGAAAGACAACAATGGTTTTTATCCCCTTTTTTACAAATGAACCAACTGTAAAAAAGTAATATCTCGTATAATAACATAAAAAACTAAATGCATTCTGATTCGTTTTGTAGTCACGTCTCATTTGAATATTGTAGATATTCTCATAATAATCTTGTATTTGGGCTAATTTTGGTCTATGTAAAATTCTTCGTCCATCTTTTCTAACTTGATAAAATGCATTTGCATGAATTACATAAATAGGTTGATTATGATGAAATGCTGTTAGGTTATTTATAGAGCAAGTTTTCAAAGATGTTTTTCCTCGAGAATGCCAAATTGAACCATTTATTGTTCGAATCTTTAGCTTTTCTAAGTAGATGGCTGATACAAAGGCATCGGGTTCCCAAAAGATACGATCACGTGTAACGCTTCCAATATCCTGATATCTTTTTAAAAAATTTCCAGGGCGGGCAATCCAACAACCTGCACTAAAATAAGAGTCATCTTTCCTAAGGGAATAATCTTTGATGTTTTTGATATCTGAAAGTTCTCCTACAGATTGAATATGTGCATCTATAAGAATATCATAACCCTCCAATATAGGCCATATATCAGGAAGCCGTGAATTGAAAAAAGCATCCGCATCAATCCACATTAAGGCATCAATTTCATTGATACATTCTCCTAAAAAAGTATAAATTAAGGTTTTCCCAAACCAAGGCTCATCTATTTCCTTAGGGGATGATAAAATCCGTAATCTAGGTGTTAAAATTATTTCATCTATTTGTGTTTTTGTTAAGCCAAAATCACATACCACAATTTCAAAATCTGCCATATGAGTCATCCATGACCCTAAGAGAATTCTCAAATTTGGAAAAAAATTGCTATCACAACCTGTGGCAATTAGAAGTTTATTTTGTCTTGCCATTTACATGGTTTAATATTCACGAGTTTAACTTAATGCTATTTTTCTCCATCAACATACAGATGGCAGATATTATTTCCTGTGATTCAATATTTGAAATACATTTCGCCGATTTAAATCTAAGCGAACCGTAAGGACAATTTTGCCAATTACATCCAAAACAATTCATTTTAGATGAAACATAAATAGCGTTATCATTTGTATGTTTAAATCTACCATAATGTCCTCCGCCGTATATTACTATCAAGGGGGTGCCAAGAAATGAAGCAGCGTTAAATAAACCTGACTCAACTCCTACGAAAAATTTAGCCTTTCTTAATACCTGAAAAGAATCTAATAAACTTAATTTTCCAATTAAATTTATTGATTGATTTTTAATAATTGAAGAAAGGGAGATTAATTTATTATAATATTTTTCATCTTCTAGCCCTTTTCCAAGAAAAATCATTGTATAGTTATTAAAGCCCAGCCATTCTAAAACCGGCAAAAATTTTGTTATTGGATATGTTCTTGCAACTGAGCTTGAGCCAATTCCAACAACAATATATTCTGAAGGAATCTTTGAATCTGAATATAAATTATTTTTTACAATACTTTGTAGATTTGTTTTTAAAAGGTTAATATCTAAATCTATATTGGTTACTTTTTTAAATAACGAAATATCATCCAATAGTGCATAATTAAATATATTGTCAGTATGATAAAAAAAAGTATTATGAGCTCGAAACGACTTTTCTAGGACTTCCGCTACCCTGCTTTCGATTGTATACAATAGCACTATAGATGAAAAGTTATATTGATTTAATGCTTTTATTTTAAAAAATCTATAAAAAGGATTCCTTGAAAACATTTTCAATGAAAAATCAATAAAACTCGTATTTTCCTTATTGATAGAATAGATTAATTCTTTTACGCCAGTTTCTTTGGATACAAGAAAATATATTGATTTAGATTCAAAATATTCGATATAATTTTTAATTACTTCAAGTCTTAAAATATTGTCCCCTATGCCATCAGGGACAACTATTAAGACATTATTTGTTATATCGTATTTTTTAAAACTAAAAAAATAAATTAAACAAGTAAACATAATGTCACTTGTTTGATGATAAATTTTTTTTGTTAAAACATATATAGATAATGCAGTTTGAAGTATCATGCTAAGTATTTTTTAAAAATTTCTTCTACGCAATCAATATGAATAGATCTCATTATCTCTATGTTATTAAGAATTTTTTTTCTTATGCTTTTGTTGTTTTCAATCATAAAATCTAAATAAGTATAAAAAGCCATACTGTCAATTTCGTTGAAATAATATGAATTCAATTGATGAATTGTTGAATAATCTGATATTTTACTATTTCTAATTAAACCAATGAATGGCGTGCCAACAATGGATGAAAATATGTTTAGATGTAATCTGCTTGATAAAACAAGGTGAAATTTACTTAGAAATTGTATTAAATCCTCAGGTTCGAAACGTTTTTTAATTAATATCACATTTGAATTGATACTTAATTTGCTCATGAATAGGGTATCGCAATTCTTGTAATGGCTTGTTGGAATTAAAAATATAATAGCATTGTATTTATTGATTAAATATTTAATAATTGTATTAATTGCATTGAAATCTGTTTCTTTTTTTATATCACTTTCTGAGGATAGTGAAATTGCAATTTTAATTCTATCGTTCTCATGTAAGGCAATTTCATTTTTTTCAAATAAACTATTAATATTAAATTTTGCATTGGGTATTAATGCAATTGCTGGATCATAGCAGACTTTTATTTTTTCCTCATTAATACCGATAGCCAAAAGCTTACTTTTCACAAACAGATCTCTAACGTAAATGTCCTCAAGTTGATTTAAAGTTTTTTGTAAGAATTTTATTGAATTATAGTCTTTAATTTCAGCCATACCCATACCGAACAAAATAGTTGGAACATTGAGTTTTTTCGAAACATTTATAAGTTTTATTATTTGCCAAGGCAAGTCTGTAATAAGTGTTCCACCCCCACAAATTAAAAGGTCTTTGGATTTGATTTGCCTTTTATCTAATTGATAATTGAAAAATGCTTTAATAGGGTTTCTTCTACCATTAATTGAAAATCCGAATATTGGCGGTGAATAAAATTTATTAGTGTAAATTTTTGTATTTAATCTCTTTTTATTGACATATTCGTCAATATAACCATTATTTATATAATCAATTTTACAAATTGTTAACTCATCTTTTCTACTTCCAAAAGTATTGAGTAAAGAGCTTAGTATTGCATCGTCACCTAGATTTTCATCTCCAAAAGGGCATCCACCTAAAAATATTTTTTTCATTTTGTAATTAATGTTTACACTTACCTATTAATTATCTCTAAAGAAAAGTCCCATGTTTTCAATCCAAATTATATAATTGAAGCCAATTTTGTCACTAAATGAGCTAAAGATATAAAAGTAAATTGACCCAAAATAGTGCCAAAAAATCGTGCTAAAACCACTAAAGAAAGATATCTTCTAAAATATGCTTCGGAAACCGAACCCTCAATAACTTTATCAGTTAAAATTGAATTATATGGTTCTATAAAAAGCATCAAACCGATGGTTCCAAGACCATTGGCGATTCCACTCATCGACAAGGAGGTTGTTCTAAGTGAAGGGTTCAGATATCCT
Organism: Emticicia sp.; assembly: GCA_017495105.1. GTDB lineage: Bacteria > Bacteroidota > Bacteroidia > Cytophagales > Spirosomataceae > Emticicia. The sequence goes on from JAFEIL010000254.1 coordinate 10,586, forward strand.
GCATATAAGCAAGATAATACGCTAACAGTAGTAAAGCTATATACAAAAACATTTAATAATATTACACCCATTCTCATGTCTTTAAATTTTAGTAAACGAAAAAAATTGCCTTTATCCGGCATCTTGATACTATTTCTAAAATGGTTTATTGTAGAAAATTTTAAATTCTTTACAACAACCATAAAGACTGAATTATTCTTGTACAATGAGTTTACCCCCTTTTCCATGAAACGTTGTATGGTAGGAATGGATATTCCACCCATCAATGAACCAATTGTAGCTGAAAATATGATTAATCGAAAAATGCCATTGCTAGGCTCATTCCCTTTTAAAATATCTGTCTCAACAAATTTAGTAAGTAATGGTGCTTGGAATGAGCCAGCAAATTGTGAGATTAGCAAAATTATATTAAATAATGAACTCGAAGAAGCTAGTTTTCTTGTCCGTATTCCAACTATTCTAGTTGCCAAGCAAGCTATCCCAATAAAATTTATTAAAAAAGTCAAACATAAAACAATAATTATTTGATTATTTAACATTGCATATTCTATTTAATTTCTTTCAATATTTGTTGTCGAGATAAATTATAAAACATTGGTGACTAAAAACTGCTCCGTTGCAATATATTGTAAGTCTTACAATTAGTTACCCACCAACTTGATTGCTGAAATTAAATTTGCATGAAAAAATCTAAAAAAGCAAAGGCGTACCAAGATATTTTGATTTTCGGGGAAAAAGTGGCGAAACTACCACGCAGATTTCCTGTCGCAAGCCCACATTGAGAGCAGAAAATTTAAATAAAATATCAGAAAGCTGTCCTGTCCACCGAAAAATATGCGTTTGATAATTTGAAAAGCCAGCGAATTTTGCGTGTCGGACGAGCCTATGCGTTTGACATTTTCTGAGAATAAACACTGTAAAACTTTGCCTTAGTCCTGTTGTTCGAAACTAAGGGTGTAAAACCACTTCAAATTTCTGTTTAATTAATTTTGAACCCAATAATCAGACTTTTACTAACCAAATACCAACGATTAATGTTAATGAGTAAAATACAGCAATTTGGTATAAAGTATGAACCCAAGTAGTTCTGTCATCATTTCCAAAAACAATAAAACATAGAGTTAAATTTAGGGAAACTGCAATTATTGATATGATTATTTTTAGATTTTTATAATCAAGTATTTTATCAAAAATTACCCAATTTAACAATGTAAATATTAACAAAATGGGTAGTGAAAGTATCAAGCCATAAAGAATTGAAAAAAAATAAAAACCTCCAAAATTAAGAAGATAGTTCCAACGTGGACTGAAATATATTTCTGAAATTCCCCAAAGAATTGGACTTGTTAAAACAGAAAACAACCATACTTTTACAGAAAATTTTAAGGCTTTAATGAACATTTTATTTTGAAAAACTTCCAACGATTCGCAAGGGCGATGCTGGGGATTATGATTTGATAAAAGGTTTATA
>JAFEIL010000132.1 GCA_017495105.1 Emticicia sp.
CACCACCTAAAAAGATGATGCTTTTATTTATTATAAAACCTTGTTATTTCTTCACAATCAAGAATTCACTTCTTCTGTTTTGAGCGTGTTGTTCTTCGGTACAAGTATCGCAAGTAACTTTTGGTTCGCTTTCGCCAAATCCTTGTCCTGATATTCTTTCTTTTGAAATCCCTTTCGATACTAAATACTGAACCGTAGATTTTGCTCTTCTATCAGATAAGTTTAAGTTGTATCGATCGCTTCCTCTACTGTCAGTGTGTGATTTTGCAAAGATAACCATCGTTGGATATTCATTCATTACTTGAACTAACTTATCAAGCTCTGCTGCTCCTTCTTGTGTGATGTTGCTTTTGTCGTATTCAAAGTAAATGGGTTGTAAGATTACTTCTTTCTCGGTGATGATTGGCATAATTGGCTGTAATAATGCTTCAACCACTACTTCTCCTCCATCGGTTTTTGCTATTCCAAACACACCACTTTCATAACCTTGTTTAGATACTTGGAATGAATATACCGTATTACAATTTACGCCAAATGCCGCTTTTCCATTTACTGCTGTTGTTTGATTGCTAATTGTTTTCTCTTTAGCGTCAACCAATACAACTTTTGCTTGTTCTATTACAATGCCTGTTTTTGCATCTTTTACTACTGCTACTGCTTGTACTGCACAAACTGGATCTGCTTTATAGATGTCATCATTCCCTGTTCTATTACTTGAGAAAAAACCTACTTTTTTGTTGGTATTATAGGTAAATGAAAAATCATCTTTCTCTGTATTTACTGGCGCACCAATATTGGTTACCTCTGATGCTTTATTCAAATCGATTTTGAAGACATCTAATCCTCCAAAACCTTCTTTTCCGTTGGATGAAAAATACAATATATTATCCTCTGTAATAAATGGGAAACTCTCATTTGCCTCTGTATTAATCTTCGAACCTAAGTTCTCTGGTGTTCCATACGTATCACCACTGATGGTAACTTTCCAAATATCCTCTGCTCCAAATCCGCCTGGCATGTTTGATGAAAAATATAAGGTTTTTCCGTCTTTACTCAAACTTGGATTTCTTACATCGTATGCCGCATTGTTAAATGGCAAAGGTTTGCTATTAGTCCATTGACCTCCTTCGTAAGTCGCTTTATAAAGGTAAATCTTTCCGAATTTTGATTTCTTAGCTTTGTCTTTCGTATACTCTTTTTCATTGAAACTTTCGCTTCCATAATACATCGTTTTTCCATCGGCTGAAACACTCGCTGGTCCGTCGTGCCATTTAGTGTTTAGATTAGAAACAGCAACCGCTTCGCTAATGGTACCATTGGAATTATACGTTGCTTTATACAAATCTAAATAAGGCTCTTCGTTCCAGTTGCTATTTCTTCTTGAAGTGTTTCTAGCACTTGAGAAATAAACCGAATTATCATTAGTAAGTACGGCACCAAAATCGGTCTTATCGCTACTAATATCTGATTTACTTACATCAAACAACTTAGTTTGTCCTTTTAGTGTAGGTAAATAATTAGGATTACTGGTAAAAGCTTTGGCACGTTGATCATTTGGAACCATACTTGCAAACTGTTTCATTTGTTTGTCTGATTCTGCATAATTGCCTTCCGATTTTAGCATTTGAGCATATTTATAATACGTCTCTGCATCTTGTTTTTGCGCTACAGCTTTTGCATACCATTTAACTGCCTCTTTGGTGTTAAATATCGAATAGTAGCTATCGGCTAATTGTTTAAACACATAAGTGTCGCCTTTGCCGTTTTGGGTTAGTTTTAAATATTCGTTTGCAGCATCTACATACTCGTAGCGATCAAATAATTTATCTGCAATTTTTGTGTCTTTGTTTTGCGCACTAAGTAAACCACTTGCGATTACAAAACTAAATGTTAAATATATCTTTCTCATATCGTTTTCGCTTTTAGGTTAAAAAAATCGTGGTGAACTGGATACTTTTCTTGGGAAATTCAAATCAAACAACAATACAATCTCGTGAGAGGATGGTGTAGTTACATTTAAATCCGAAACAATGTGATCATACGCATAACCTAATTTTACATTAGGTGAAATGGCATAATTAATCATTGCACCAAAACTGTCTTCCAATCGGTAAGTAATACCCGCTTCAAATTTCTGATTAAACAAGAAATTTGTAGATAAATCTAATGAAGTAGGCGCATTAAATGCCGATTTCATCATGAAAAAAGGTTTGAATTTAATGTTCTCAGAAACATCAAAAACATAGCCCCCTGTTAAAAAATAATGAGAAACCTCTGAACCAAACTTACGTCCGTTGTAATCCAAATGTTTTGACTTCATCATATTTGGAACCGATAAAGCTAAATAATACTTGTTGGTATAATAGAATAAACCACTTCCTAAATTAAAATAACTATTACTCGTGTTTTGTGCAAATGCAGGGTCGTTCTGATCAGGTAAGGTATGATTAATATCGCTATACAAGCCTACTTGGTGTAACGTTAATCCCGCTTTTAATCCAAAAGCAAGTTTATGCTCTCCTCCTAATTGTAACGTATAGGAAAAATCTCCATAAATGTTATTCTCCTCAACCGGACCAATCTTATCAGATATAACCGATAATCCTAATCCTACATTCTTACCCACTGGAGCGTGTCCAGAAAAAGTAGCCGTTGTAGGTGCATCCTCGATCTCAACCCACTGCTTGCGGTATAACATCCCAATGGATAAATTCTCCTTGCTACCAGCATATGCCGGGTTGATAACGTTCATATTATACATGTACTGCGTATAATGAGGATCTTGCTGGGCTTGTAAATCCATTGTTATGGAAAATACAACTAAAGCTACTAAATATAGTTTTTTCATTTTTTAAATTCTTATTTTATGATAGAAATCTATCTTTTATTGTTCTCTGTTGATGTAAACCCAACC
>JAFEIL010000041.1 GCA_017495105.1 Emticicia sp.
GTTGAAATATGTGATTAGTTCATTCACGTTTGAATATACGTTTTTACCAATTCAAAACTAATCTATTTATTTCAATATAAAAGTACAAATTTCAGTCGTCCAATAAGTCGTAGCTTTCTGAACCATAGGTTTCTGAAAACTTGCCTATATATATAATGTACAAAGCATAGTCCAAAAAGTAGGTTCAGCTCAATATATTTAATTATATTTGTGAGACTAACTTTTTGATACCAATGAACAAAATATTTGGATATGCCCGTGTTTCAACCGTTGACCAAAATCTTGATACACAAATTGACAGTTTAGAAAAATATGGTTGTGAAAGAATCTTCCAAGATAAAATAACAGGACTTGCTATTCAACGACCAGCACTTGATGATATGCTTTCACAATTGCGTGAGGGAGATACGGTTGTAGTAGCTCGTTTTTTTCGTTTAGGTCGCAACCGTGACCACGTGATAAATTTGGTCAACGACTTTGCTAACCGAAAAGTGATTTTCAAAGCTTTAGATGTTGGTATTGATACCACCACTCCAGCAGGCAAATTGATACTTTCGATATTTGCATCTTTGGCCGAGTATGACCGAGAAGTGATTTTGGAAAAAACTAAAGCAGGTCAACAATTAGCAAAAGCCAAAGGCAAACATATTGGACGACCATCGGGTGTAAATCTGGAAAATTATAATAAAGTGAAGAAAGCACTTGAAAAAGATTTATCAGTTTCTGAAATTGTAAATTTGACAGGTATTAGTATTTCGAGCGTTAAGAGATACAAGAAAGAAATAGAGAAAAAGTAAAGTTTAGACTGTCTATTCCATAACGGCAAAACATCAAGATTACTTATTCCGAAAATTATATAAACTAAATAGAATAAAATATCACAGGTAATATATAAAATGATTGCATATTTGCAATTATTTTCATAGAATGAAACAAATACTTACCCGCATATTGTGTCTTTTCATGGCGTTTCAAGTGCTTTTTGCAAGCACTGGATTTGCCGTGATTGAACATTTATGTAAAGTAAGAGGTAAAAAAACTTTCATTTTATCAAGCCCTCCTAAATGTTGTCCACAAAAAATGCTTAAAAAGGAAGAGAAATCTTCAAAAGCAAATTTTAAACGGACTAAATGTTGTGAAGAACATTCTACTTTTGTTCATATTAACACCGCTTCATCAAGTGTTAATCAAGTTTCACTGAGTATCCCTACTTTTATCGGTGAGTTTTGTTCTTTTTCACCTTTTTATACCTTCAACTGGTCGAGTGAGCCTGTATCTTTTAAAGTAACTCATTACTATAATACCGCTCCACCAAATGCAGGTAGAAAACTGCTCGTACACATCCAATCCTTCTTAATTTGATTCCATTTATTGAATTTCTTATGCCTATTCGTCAATAGGTAGTTTTTTATTATTCAATAAATTGATTCATTTTATGTTAAAAAATATCAATCAGATAGTGATACTATTCGTATTACTATTTACTACAACAGCATATTCGCAAAACCTACAAGGAATTGTATTAGAAAAGAAAATTGACGGTAAAGCCGAACCTCTTATTGGTGCAGTACTCCGTTGGAAAAACAGTAAAAATGGTACTTCTGCTGATATTGAAGGGAAATTTTCTATTCCAAAAACCTCTCAAAATCATGAATTAATTATTAGTTCGATTGGCTATAAAACCGATACGATAATGGTTCATTCAAATGACTTTCAAACGATTTATCTTCAAACAGAATCTTCTACATTGCAAGAAGTAGTTGTAAGAAGTGGAGCAAGTGTTATTGACCGTATGAATCCAATTCAAACGGAGATAATCACTACCAAAGCACTTGCCAAAGCTGCTTGTTGTAATCTTTCCGAGAGTTTTGAAACCAATGCAAGTGTATCAGTAAGTTATGCTGATGCTGTTACAGGCTCAAAACAAATCCAATTATTAGGGTTGAGTGGAAATTATGTCCAAACCAATACCGAAAACATTCCAAATATTCGTGGGCTAAACACAACGTTTGGGTTAAACTATGTGCCAGGTACTTGGATAACTTCAATTGACGTGGGCAAGGGAGCTGGGTCAGTAGTAAATGGCTATGAATCAATGACTGGTCAAATCAATATTGAACTCCAAAAACCTGACATGGCTGATAAATTGTATTTGAACACCTATGTAAATAGTTTTGGGCGTGGCGAAATCAATCTGAATTTAGCGAAGAAATTGAATAAGAAATGGTCAACAGGTTTGCTTACTCATGCTTCTACATTACAAAACCGAATTGATAAAAACGGAGATAGTTTTTTAGATATTCCACTTTATAATCAATATAATGTGATTAATCGTTGGAAGTTTCAGAATGAAAAAATGATGGCTCAGTTTGGAGTTAAAGCCTTGTACGAAGACCGTTTAGGTGGACAATCAAATTTTAAATCCGAATTACAAGGTTCGTCTTTGGTTTATGGTTTCGGCAGTCAAACCAAACGAATTGAGTTTTTTAGCAAAACGGCAAAACTATTTCAAAGTACGCCCTATCGAGGTTTAGGTTTAATTTTGAATGGTACGATTCATAATAATCAATCGTTCTTTGGATTACGCAATTATTCTGGTCGCCAAAATACTATTTATGCCAATCTGATTTATCAAGACATTATCAATAACACCAATCATCAATATAAGGCGGGTGCAAGTTATTTATTGGATGATTATAATGAAACATTTACAGGTATCAACCCTCGATTACGAACTGAATCAGTGCCAGGTGTATTTGCTGAATATACCTATACATATCCCGAAAAACTAACAGTTGTAGCAGGTGGTAGGGTAGATTTTCATAACCTCTATGGTACTCGATTTACACCCCGAATTCATGCCAAATATGATATTAGTAAGTCAGTGCATTTAAGAGCCAGTGCTGGAAAAGGTTGGAGAGTACCCAATCCATTAGCCGAAAACTATGGTTTATTGGTAAGTTCAAGGGCTATTTCCATTGAAAATAGCTTAAAACCCGAAGAATCTTGGAATTATGGATTAAGTCTATCAAACGAGTTTGAATTATTCGGACAAAAGGCATCCTTTATTGTAGATGCTTACCGTACTAATTTTCAAAATCAATTGGTAGTAGATATGGAACAGGCTGGATATTTAAGTTTCTACAATTTAAAAGGTCGTTCTTTTTCTAATAGCTACCAAGCAGAACTAAATTTCGCCCCAATCAAGCGTTTTGACTTCAAATTAGCCTATCGTTGGTTTGATGTAAAAAATGATTTTCAAACAGAAAATGGAACGTTGACATTAATGACCAAACAATTTCTGAATCGAGACCGTATCTTATTTAATATGGGATATGCTCTGCCTTATGATAAATGGAAATTTGATTTTACTTGGCAATGGAACGGTTCTCGACGAATGCCTGCCATGTCCGAGCATTCGATGATGGAAGCAGGTACAGGGATAGTCACTACCGCTCCTGCATTTTCAAATATTAATGCACAAATAACCAAGACTTTCTTAAAATGGGATATGTATGTTGGTGGCGAGAATCTCAATAATTTCACTCAGAAAAATCCAATTATTTCATCAAATGACCCTTTTGGACGACATTATGATGCTGGTATGACTTGGGGACCAGTTATTGGCAGAATGGTTTATGCAGGGGTGCGATATAAAATAAAATAACCAAAACATCAAAATCATGATTTTATATATAAAAAATATGGTTTGCGACCGATGCAAAATGGTTATCGCAGACCTTTTCAAAAAAACAGGAATAACGGTCAAAAGTATAGAATTGGGCGAGATTGAAACATTAGATGAATTAACTCCCGAACAATTACAAACCATTGAGAAGAGATTGAGAACTGTTGGCTTTGAATTAATAGATGATAAACGCAAGCAAATTGTTCAGAAAATCAAAACGATAATTATTGAATTGGTACAAAACCAATCAGAAGTGCTAAAAAAAATCAATCAATCAGCCTATATCGCTGAAAATATTGGTCGAGATTATAAGTATTTAACAACCTTATTTTCGGAAGTGGAAGGTACTACAATCGAACACTTCTTGATTATTCAAAAAATAGAAAAGGTAAAAGAGTTTTTGGTTTATGATGAATTATCATTGAGTCAAATTGCCGATATGATGTATTACAGTAGTGTTCAACATTTATCTATGCAATTTAAGAAAATAACGGGGCTTACACCAAGCCATTTTAAAGAATTAAAAGCAAATAAACGTATTTCCATCAATCAACTATAAATAATTTTTAAGATGAAAAAAGTATTTTTCTCAGTTTTAGTTTTGGGTGTAGTGGCGTGTATGGATATGAGCAATGTTCAACCCGAACAAAATATCAATTATCCAGCAGCATACATTGTTAATGGTGAAAGTAGCACCTTATCAGTTGTTAATCTAAATACCAACGAAGTTGCTACCACCATTCAACTAACTGATGGGTCAAGCACTTCTACTCATGGTGCTGGGCATACTGCAACGCCTGGCTTTTTAGCTTACCCCCACCATATTTATATCAATGCTGCAAAATCGCAAATTGCAGTGGCAGCTCCAGGTGTTGATTTGAGTGCAGGTCATGCAGGAGGTACACACGCAGGTACAGGAAAAATTGCAGTTTTGGATGCAATGAAAGGTACAAATGTGAAAATTTTTGATGTGCCAATGTCCAATCACAATGCTGTTTTTTCGCCTGATGGAAAAGAGATTTGGACATCACAAACAGATGGAAAAGTATTGGTTTATGATGCTACTACTTATGCACTCAAAAATACAGTAACGGTTGGAAATGGTTCTGCCGAAGTTACTTTTTCTTTTGATGGAACAGTAGCTTTTGTCGCTAATGGTGAAGACAATTCTGTTTCTGCCATAAGTCCAAGTAATAAAACTGTTTTAGCTACAATAGCCGTTGGAAAAAATCCTGTTGGAGCATGGGTTGGTGCTGATAATCGAATGTATGTAGATAATGAAGATGGACAAACGGTTTCAATTATTGATGTAAAAACATTAAAAATAGTCGAAACCGTAACATTAGGTTTTATGCCAGGTTTTGTTGCTTACCAAGCCGATATGAAAGAAATGTGGGTAACAGACCCAACCGCAGGAAAAGTACATTGGTGGACAAAAGGAGCAGATGGAAAAATGACACGAACAGGCTCTTTTTCAACGGGAGCGGGTTCTCATGCTATCGCTTTCAATGCAATGAACGCCTATGTTACCAACCAAGAAGCTGCCAGTGTATCTATAATTGATATAATGCAGCATAAGGTTACAAAAACACTAACTGTTGGTTTAAAACCCAATGGAATTGTAATTAAACTTTAATTTATATATATTTTAACCTATTATTTAAGAATGTACAAGCAAATTAACCGTAGAGATTTTCTCGAAAAATTAGGATTTGGACTAAGTTCTACCGTCCTAATGTCAAGTTGTATGGGTAATATGGACATGAGCGGCGACCCCGTTCCTGTCAGTGGCGATACCACTTTTAAAAATGCTCTGAAAATTCCTGAAACAATCACCAGCCCAAGTAGTATGATTGCCCAAGCGGTGCAAGATACTGTCATGGATGGAAAAAACGCCAAGTATATAGGTTATCGTTCGGGCTTATTAGGCCCTACTTTTAGACTTCAAAAAGGAGCAAATTTTAATGTAAAATTCAGCAACCAATTAGCCGAACATACCAATATTCACTGGCATGGTTTGGTTATTCCTGCCGAAATGGATGGACATCCCGACCAAATGGTAATGCCGAACGAAAATTTCAACTATCAATTTACAATTAATCAGCAAGCTGGTACAAATTGGTATCACCCACACCCGCACGGATTAACAGGAAAACAGGTAACACAAGGTTTAGCAGGTTTTTTCATTGTTGAAAGTCCCGAAGAAAAGGCTCTAAATCTACCTAATGGTAGCTACGAAGTGCCTTTGGTTATTCAAGATAAACGCTTTAATACTGATGCAACAATCAAGTATAGTCCGACTATGATGGAAATAATGTCTGGTTATATGGGCGATAATATTTTGGTCAATGGTACTGCTTCTCCTTATCTAAATGTTTCTACTCGTTTTTATCGTTTTAGGGTATTAAATGGCTCATCAGCAAGGATTTATAATTTAGCTTTAAGCAATGGAGCAAATTTTTATGTCATTGGGGCTGATAGTGGAATGCTTGAAAAACCTGAATCCGTCAGCTCATTACTCCTTGCTTCTGGTGAAAGAGTCGATATTTTGGTTGATTTTACCAATATCGCCCTCAATACAGAAGTGTATTTAGAAAATAAAACCTTTACAGGTATGGGTACGGCACAAGGAACACAAGCCTTTAAGGTTATGAAGTTTATTGTCAATAAGCAAGAAACAGATACTTTCAAAGTACCGAATAGTTTGATTACACTTGCAAAATTGAGTAATGCCACAAAAAATAGGTCTTTTGCATTAACAATGGATATGGCAAATATGAGTGGTGGAATGCACAAAATTAATGGTAAGATATATAGTGCTACCCGAATTGACGAAACAGTTGCAGTTGGCTCAACCGAAACTTGGGAGTTTGATAATTCTACTGGTGATGAACCACACCCGATGCACATACACAGTGTCCAATTTCAAGTAGTAAGTCGAACAGGTGGTAGAAATACCATTTTACCACAAGAAAAGGCTTGGAAAGACACGGTTTTGGTTGCTCCAACTGAAAAAGTAAAAGTGATTGTAAAATTTGAACAAAAGGGAAAATTCGTTTTTCATTGCCACAACCTCGAACATGAAGATGATGGTATGATGCTCAATTTGGAAGTAAAATAGTTTTAAACATCAAAACAAATAATACAATGAAAAGGAGACTTTTTTTAACCACTGGATTAGCAATAATTGGTTCTTTGTCAATGGCAAATCTTCAAGAACCACCTGCGAAAGTTAAAATCAAAACATCAGCAATATGCGAGATGTGTAAAGAACGTATCGAAAAGCAATTAGCTTTTACAAAAGGTGTAAGCGAATCCAATCTTGATTTAAATGACAAGGTTGTAACTGTAACTTTCAACCCTAAGAAAACAGATGCCAACAAAATCAAGCAAGCCATCAATGATGCAGGGTATGATGCTGATGAAACCCTTGCCAATGACAAAAGTTATGAAAAACTCCCATCGTGCTGTAAAAAAGATGGTGAACCAATGAAAAACTAACATTCTTTTAACCAAAATAAAATTGAAATGAAAAAAATCGCAATCATATTATTTCTAAGTGTTTCTTATTTGGCAAATGCCCAAATTGAATTAAAAACACCACCTCCAAGCCCCGAAGCTGAATGGAAACAAAAGGTTGGTTTTACAGAGATTAGCCTCAAATATGAAAAACCGCTGATGCGTGGTCGTAAAGTATTCGGCAACTTAGTCGCATTCGACCAAATTTGGAGAACAGGGGCAGGTGAAAGTACACGTATTCGTTTCAGTGATGATATGACTATTGGCGGACAGTTAGTGAAAAAAGGGCATTATTCATTGTTTACGATTCCTAATCCTACCGAATGGACAATCATTTTGAATACTGATACCACCAGTCACGGAGCATTTAGCTATGATGAAAAAAAGGATATATTGCGAGTTAAAGTGAAACCTGAAACGACCGCCCGTACCTACGAATCGTTTTCGATTACCTTAGAAGACATCATGCCCGACCATTCGGCGAATTTGTACTTGAATTGGGAAAATACACAGGTCAAAATCCCGATACAAAGCAATGCTGACATGATTGTAATGAACGAAATCAATAAGAAAATCAATGTTGAGAAATTGGAGGATGCCAAATTTTTTAATGCTTCGGCTCAATACTATTTTGCAAATAAGAAGGATTTAAAACAGGCCCTTGCGTGGTCAAAGAAATCGGAAGAAATGGTTGACGACAATTTTGTTTACGCCAATTTGACTACAAAAATCTTAGAAGAACAAAAAGATTATCCAGCCGCCATCAAATCAGCTCAAAAAGCAATCGACTTAGGGGCTAAAAAGAACATGAAAACCGCAGTTGCCAACTGGCAAAAGAAGGTTGAAGAATGGCAAAAAATAACAGGTATAACCGCACCTGCCGCAAGCCCAATGACTGCTGATAACCATTCTGAACACGGTGGACATGACATGGCTTTGATGAAAAATGACAAAACACAAACTAAAACCCCTTTACAACCTCTTTTAGATGCTTATTATGCGATAAAAGATGCCTTAGTGAAATCGGATGCGGGTGCATCTGCCAAATCAGCATCAGCATTAGTAACCGCAATGAAAGCCGTAGATATGGGTAAGATGGAAATGAAGCAGCACATGGAGTTTATGAAAGTAAACACTAAAATCATTGCTGATGCTCAGAAAATAGCTAATTCAAATGATTTAAAGAAACAAAGAGAAACTTTTCAAAGCCTTTCTGATAATTTCTATGTGATGGCAAAAGGCGTAAAACTATCAAGTGAGCCTATTTATCAGCAATATTGCCCAATGAAAAAAGCAGCTTGGCTGAGTAGTGAAAGTGCCGTCAAAAACCCTTATTATGGTAGCTCTATGCTTACTTGTGGCAAAGTAACCGACACTTTATAATAATTTCATACTGCCCAAAATGATAAAATAGGCAAAAGACGAGACAAGGGGTGGGTTATTCCCCTTGTCTTGGCAAAAGCAATAATCTTATAACATTCACATAAAATTATGTAACAAATACATCAGAAAGACCAAGTACATTTATGTATTAAAAACTTAAACATAAATCAAGAAAATGAAAGTTTTAAAAAACACAATCGCTTTGCTCATCGTAGCAATCGCATTCGTTCAATCAACCGTAATGGCACAAGATGCAAATTACAAACACCAGTTGATGAGTATTAGTCAAAAGGGGGAAATTAAAAAAGGCGGCGTTACCGTTGGTCAAATTACAAAGGACAATGTAATTAATGATGCAAAAGGTAACAAAATTGCCTATGTAGATGGTCAAGGAAATTTGGTAGATGCCAAAGGAAACCGAATGGGTCGTATGGGAAAAGATGGAAAAACCTACCATAATGTTAATGGTGATTTGACATTTAGTGTTAAAGACAATGGGAAAACGTGTAACGTATTTGATGCCAATGGCAAGAAAATAGGAAATATTCATTCAAGTTATAAAGGAATGGCTTGTGTTTTATATTGTTTTCAAAATGATATGGATATGAAAAACCATGCAAAAATGACAACAGATGCAAAATATGCTTGCCCCATGCATCCAGAAGTTACAGGAAAAGAAGGCGATAAATGCAATAAGTGTGGCATGAAGTTGACCAAAGTTGCTAAAAAATAATAACATGGCAAATCCAAAAAGTATCGTGGCAACTTATGCTTGTCCAATGCACCCAGAAGTTATAGGAAAAGAAGGTGATAAATGCCCTAAGTGCGGAATGAAATTAGTTAAAATGATTGAAAATTAATAGCCATGACACATAACTATCAAATAACAGGAATGTCATGTAATGGTTGCCGTACAAAAGTAGAAAACACCCTTAATTTAATTGAGGGTGTTTCTGCCGTTGTAACATTAGTACCACCAATGGCTGTCATTACAATGAAAAAACACATTTCTACCAAACAATTTCAAACCTCGCTTTCGGCGGTTGGAAATTATACAATAGACGATGCCAATGCTGTGAACACCAATTCGCAAAATGAAGTTACGAAAGCAGCGAATTTAGCAACTGAGGAAATAAAACAATCCTCCAACAATGGTAATGGCAAATTTTACTGCCCAATGCACTGCGAAGGTGAAAAGCTATATGATAAAGCAGGAGATTGCCCCGTATGTGGTATGGATTTGGTACAACAAGCAAGCATTTCGCAAAAAATAGAATATACTTGTCCTATGCACCCCGAAATCATACGTGATGAAGCGGGTGCTTGCCCGATTTGTGGCATGGACTTAGTGCCAATTGCCGCAAGCGAAACTGAAGACAACAAGACATACAAGGACTTGTTAAGAAAAATGAAAATAGCAGTAGTATTTACAGTTCCTGTATTTGCAATAGCTATGACAGAAATGTTGCCTAATAATCCATTGATGAATATAATGGGTCATGCACAATGGAACTGGCTACAATTTATATTGACACTTCCAGTAGTTTTTTATGCTTGTTGGATGTTTTTTGTGCGTGCTTGGAAATCTATTATCACATGGAATCTGAATATGTTTACCCTTGTGGGTATCGGGACGGGCGTGGCTTTTTTGTTTAGTGTTGTCGGAATGTTGTTCCCAAATCTCTTTCCAAACGAATTCAAAAGTGAAACGGGTACAGTCCATTTGTATTTTGAAGCCACAACTGTAATTTTAACTTTGGTTTTATTAGGTCAATTATTAGAAGCAAAGGCTCACAGCCAAACAAGCGGAGCTATCAAAGAATTACTAAAATTAGCCCCAACCGAAGCTACTTTGGTGATTGATGGAAAAGATAAAATAATTTCAATTCACGACATTAAAAAGGGGGATTTGTTACGCCTAAAACCTGGCGATAAGATTCCTGTGGATGGAAAAATAACTACTGGCGAAGGTTCAATTGACGAATCAATGATTACGGGTGAGCCAATTCCAGTTGATAAAAAAGTGGGCGATTCTGTAAGTTCTGGAACAATCAACGGCAACAAATCATTTGTAATGATTGCCGAAAAAATAGGTTCTGAAACCTTGCTTTCACAGATAATTCAAATGGTCAATGATGCCAGTCGCTCAAAAGCACCCATCCAAAAATTAGCAGATAGCATTGCCAAGTATTTTGTGCCGATTGTCGTAAGTATCTCAATCATTACATTCTTTGTTTGGGCAAAATTTGGTCCAGAACCAGCCTTAGTTTACGGTTTTATAAATGCCATAGCTGTTTTAATTATTGCTTGTCCCTGTGCGTTAGGTTTAGCTACTCCTATGTCGGTCATGGTAGGTGTTGGCAAAGGTGCATCATCAGGCGTTTTGATAAAAAATGCCGAAGCCTTAGAGAATTTAAACAAAGTAAATGTTTTAATCATTGATAAAACTGGCACTATTACCGAGGGAAAACCATCAGTCGAAAAAATATATGCTACACAAAATGAAGATTTATTACAAAATATCGCTTCTCTAAATCAGTACAGTGAACACCCATTAGCCGAAGCAGTTGTAAAATATGCCCAAGAAAAAAAGATTACATTGATAGAGGTGAAAGATTTTGAAGCAATTGCAGGAAAAGGAGTTACAGGAACAGTTAATAATATAAAGGTAGCTCTTGGTAATAAAGCCCTCATGGCACAAGTTGCAGCAAGTGTTTCTGAGGAATTAGAAAGCAAGATTATTATTGAACAGAAATTAGGCAAAACAGTATCTTATATTGCTATTAATAGCATTGCAGAAGGATTTGTAGCCATTACTGATGCCATCAAAATAACCAGTAAAGCCGCCACACAAGAACTGATGCAACAAGGTGTGGAAGTTATCATGCTAACAGGCGATAACGAAAACACGGCAAAAGCAGTGGCGAGTGAGCTAAATTTAAGTGCATACAAAGCTGGGTGTTTGCCCGAAGATAAATTGAAAGAAATAAAACGCCTCCAAGCGGCAGGAAAAGTAGTAGCAATGGCGGGCGATGGTATCAATGATGCCCCTGCATTGGCACAAGCCGATATTGGAATCGCAATGGGAACAGGAACTGATGTTGCCATAGAGAGTGCCAAAATAACTTTGGTAAAAGGTGATTTGCAAGGAATTGTAAAAGCTAAGAATTTAAGCCATGCTGTGATGAAAAACATCAAGCAAAACTTATTCTTTGCCTTCATTTACAACACACTTGGCGTACCAATTGCAGCAGGGGTTTTATTTCCCTTTTTTGGTATTTTATTATCACCTATGATAGCTGCACTTGCTATGAGTTTTAGTTCGGTATCAGTAATTGTAAATGCTTTAAGATTGAGG
>JAFEIL010000459.1 GCA_017495105.1 Emticicia sp.
TAACAATTAGCTTTGTTTCTTGCCAATAGATTTTTATTTTTGATATTTATTCGAATTCAAAATTACCTGCCTCTATGATTCTTGTTTCTGTTACTGAGTGGCTTTCTTTTTTCGGACGATTTCATCCTTTGGTCGTTCACCTTCCCATTGGGTTTTTGGTTTTAATTGTACTTTTTGAATTATTAAATAGGTACAGTAAAATCAAAATTTCGTCCGAGATATTCACAATTTCTCTTTTAATAACCGCTATTAGTGCAAGTTTTGCTTGCTTTTTGGGCTACTTTTTATCAGAGGAAGGAGGGTATAACGAAGAAATATTGGAAGAACATCAGTGGCAAGGTATTGGTCTTGCTGGCCTAAGTTGGCTTTCTTACCTTGTGCATTCGAATTGGCTTAGAGAAAAGTTTGAGTTCGTTAAATATCTATACTTACCACTATTAGTGTTTTCATTTGTTCAGATGATAATTGCCGGGCATCATGGTGGCAATTTGACACATGGAGAAGCATATTTAACTGAAAAAACACCAAATCCTTTTCGTAACTGGCTAGGTATGCCCGACAAAAGTGACTTTCTAAAAGATGAAATTGTGACAAATGTTTTTAATCCGACCGAAGCCCTAGTATATCAAGATATTGTTAAACCAATTTTTAAACAAAAATGTGAGCAGTGTCACAACGCAAATAAGATGAAAGGAGATTTGCGAATGGATGATATTAAACTTTTTATAAAAGGTGGGAAACATGGCGTAATTTTCAAGGCAAATGATGTACAAGGAAGCGAATTTATAAAACGCATCCTATTACTTGAATCTGATGAAGAACATATGCCACCAAAAGGCAAACCACAAATTACAGAAAATGAACTAATAATTTTAAAATGGTGGATTGAGCAAGGAGCATCATTTGATAAAAAAGTTTCACAATTAGCTGTTAGTAGTGAAGTAAAACCAATCTTAGCTTCACTAGGGATTGGTGACAAAATGAACATTCTAGGCGAAATAAAACAAGATAAATATACGGTTGAAGAAAGCATTTTAGCAAAAAATGTTGATGCAATAGATAATAACACTATCGAAAAAGTGAAAAAATCAGGTGGGTTAATTTTGCCACTATCGCAAAATAACAATTATGTTGAAATTACTTTTTTGAATAATCCTAAATTTTCAGACAAAGATGCTCCTATAATTGCCATTGCACCAGTTCAAACTTTGTGGTTAAAGTTGTCAAAAACTCAAATAAGTGATCGTTCTATTGAGTTCATAATGAAACTGCCTTACCTTACAAGATTGCATCTTGAAAACACTAAGATTACTGATAATGCTATTAATTCTATCAGCGTTTTACAGAATCTTGAGTATCTAAACCTTATCGAAACTAATATTACAGATGCATCAGTTCAGAATTTAAGTAAACTTAAAAACCTTAAAAAACTTTACTTGTGGAAGACAAAAATTACTTTATCTGGAGTTGAAACACTAAAAAAAGCTTTACCCAATTTGGTTGTAGATTTAGGAATAACAAAAGAACAAATGGCAGAACTTGAAAAGGCTAAAGCAAATGAAGTCAGCGATGATGTTTACAAGAAAAAATAAAATTATTAAGCAACAAAAAAAGGATTGATGAAAATCAATCCTTTTTTTGCTTATTTTCTATGGCTTGAAGCTCATTTATTTCATTTTGAGTATCTGAGTAACTTGGGTAAATATAGTCCTCAGGATCGTAATTTTCGTTTGAAACTACCAAAACAATGGCGTTATCTGAAAAGTTTTCTAGGGTATGCCAATCTTGAGGTTCAAGAATCAATACTTTATTTGGCTCATCAAGACCGAAAACCATTTTTTTATCAGGAGTTTCAACATAAATGTCACAAGTACCTTGTAAACAAATTAACGCCTGCCATGCTCTTATATGTCTATGTCCACCCCTTGTTTCACCGTCTGCGTTGGTAATATAAAAAATTCGTTTAAGTGAACCAGGTAAAATATTCTCAAAGACAGTTAAATCACCCCTGACACTTGAATGTACAGGTAAAGTAAAAATTTTAGGCATGTAGGTTAATATGGTTTTTACTAAATATGTATAAAATACTTAAGTTTGTTGATTTAATCTTGTACTCAATTGTAAACATATAAAAACTTAAGTAATATTTCAAGATTTAATTGTTTTTTTGTCATTATAAAGATATTCAATTCTTTATACTCTATTTTTTACATTATTATATGACGAAAATAATACGAATTTGATAAAAAAACAACCACTTATTTGTTTAATAAATATGAATAAGAGATTGAAAGCAATCTTCAGATCCTATTTATAAACATCTAAAGTTTGAATTGTACCATCTATATTGTATTTTAACTCAGTTACTTTAATGTTTCTTAAATGAGTTTTACCTGAAATTTCAGTATCATGGTAGTATAGATAAGTTTTACCTTTAAAATCTACTATTGAATGATGGTTCGTCCAACCCAAAACTGGTTTTAATACAATTCCTTTAAATGTAAATGGCCCGTACGGATTATCTCCAATCGCATAGCAAATATTGTGGGTATCGCCTGTTGAGTAGGATAAATAATATTTCCCTTTATATTTATGTACCCAAGCGGCCTCAAAGAAACGCTTTTCATTATTATCTTCAGTGAACAGATTTCCTTTTTCATCTAAAATTTTGACTTCTTTCACTTCTTCAGCGAGGCTTTTCATATCAGCTGATAACTTAGCAATTCTTGGCAATCTTGCAACTTCCCCCTTTTTTGGATTTTCTGTTTTTCCTTGATAAAGGTTGTCTTTCCAACGTTGTAATTGACCACCCCAAATTCCCCCAAAATACATATAGTGATTTCCATCCGAATCTTTAAAAACCGCAGGGTCAATACTATACGTACCTTTGATTGGTTCAAGTTCAGCTTTGAATGGTCCAATTGGACTTTTACTTGTAGCAACACCTATTCTGAAAATGTCTTCCTTATCTTTTACTGGAAAATACAAATAATACGTGCCGTTTTTATAAGCTGCATCGGGTGCCCACATTTGTCGACCAGCCCACTTGACATTTTTTATATCCAAAGCTATTCCATTATCCCTAACCTTTGATTTTGGTGAATCCATCGATAAAATTCTGTAATCTTTCATATCAAAATGTCCACCTTCGTCGTCTTCTTTTGTACCTGTGTCAATATCGTGCGAAGGGTAAATATAGATTTTCCCATTAAAGAGATGAGCCGAGGGGTCTGCTGTATATATATGAGAAACTAAAGGTTTTGAAACAGGTGTTTTTCTCTGCCCAAAAGTATTAAATACGCTCAAAAGTAAGAGAGCTCCAATTGGAATTGTAAAATTACTCATTTTATAAATTGATTTATTTAATGTTTTGATGGTTATAAATAGTTCAAGGGGGAGTGTTAAAATCCAATTGAATTGCCGCCGTCAACAGGCAGAGAAACTCCAGTGATATATCTTGCGGCATCAGATGCCAAGAAAACTGCTGCCCAACCAATATCTGAGGGTTTACCAAATTTGCCAATCGGTGTTCTATTTAATGCACGATTCATACGGTCAGGGTCACTGCCCATTGCTGTTTTCATCATACTAGTTTCAATAAAACCTGGGGCAATTGCATTTACTCGAACGTTTTGTGGTGAAAATTCTGATGCCAAGACTTTTACCATACCCTCTACGCCAGATTTTGAAGCTGCATAGGCTACAACTCGGTCGATTCCATAGTAGGCTGCCATCGATGATATCATGATAATTGAACCACTTTTTCTGCCAAGCATACGTGAGGCACATGCACGTGTTAGTGCAAATACCGCACTTAAATTAGTTTGAATTATTCGGTTAAAATCTTCATCAGAGACTTCTAAGGCCGAGCGTTTCATGTTAACGCCTGCATTATTTACCAAAATATCGATATGGCCGTGACTCGATTCAATTTTACTCACTAAACCATCTAATGAAGCCAAATCAGTAACATCATTGACAAAATAATGGGCATTTTTACCTAATTCGGCTGTGGCTGCTTTTAACTGTTCTTCTCTTCGGCCAGTAATGACTACTTTTGCCCCCGAAAAAATCATACATTTGGCTATATCAAATCCAATTCCGCTACCGCCACCGGTTATCAAACATAATTTGTCTGTGAGTGCAAAAGCCGTATTATGCGAAATGTGTTTACTCTCTTCTGTGAAAATTGCTCTTTCTGTCATCTTAAATGATATATTTCTACTATTTTTTTAACTTCTTCTAAATTTCTAATTGGTTGTGTAAGTGAACTTGGTATTGACATTTTTGAAAATTCCTTGAAATATAAAACACAGGCATCTCTCCACCAAATTGCTTCTTTTTGTTGAGCATTAAGTCTGGCATTTACACTTGTAAATGTCTCGCTATCTATGAATGGTTGTAGTTTTTGCCATTCCTTTTGTAATTTTTCCACCTCAATGACGCCATTATAATATCTGTAACATAGTTCTTCCCAAAGTGTGTTTCCCGTGCTGAGTTTTTTATTCCATGCAATATGATGAAACCATAATAGGTAATTTAATTCACACTTTTCTGCATTTCCCCATGTTTCATTGATTTCTTTTGAATATAGTTTTATGGCATTGCTCAACTTTCCGGTTCTATCGAAGCCTAAACCGATTGAGTCTGCTCGGTGGTAATAAATGGATGTCCAATCTGGTCTGGCGGCTTTCGAAAGCCAAGGTTCTGGGCCATAATGATGGCCTTCGCCCATCATGTGATGCAATCCAAGTGGATAGGTATAACTTATATATGTTGGCAATGATTTTTGCATAATTTCATTTATTTGAACTTTTGCTTTTATATCATTTGTCAATGTCATTCCAATCCACTCATTAGCGATTTTTTCAGAACTAAGTGTATAATCCCATGCTAAACGACCGAAAGCATACCAATTCGCTTGATTGAATGGGTGTCCGCACCAATTGGCATCTGAACCTGTGTTTGCCACCCCAGCAATTAATGAATTTTGGTTATTGTATAAACTTCCATCAACTACTTTCGCGACAGTTGAGCCTTTCCCTTTGGCATAAGTATCTGTATCAAGACATTCTTTAAACATGGGAGCCAAGTATGTAAGGTGGGTAGATTGGCCTAAATATTCTTGGGTAATCTGAAATTCCATGCCAAGTTTAGTATTTGGAAAACCACCAAACATCGGGTGAAATGGTTCCCGTGGCATGAAGTCAATTGGCCCATTCTTTACCTGAACAATAACTTTTGGGTCAAATTTTCCATCAAGTGGTTTGAATTGTTCGTAGCCTTCTTTGAAACGGTCGCCATTTGGGTCAGCATTATAAACAAACGCTCTCCAAATGACAATTCCTGAAAATGGCTTCATTGCTTCGGCAAGCATATTTGCTCCATCAGCGTGAGTACGGCCATAGTCTTGTGGGCCAGGTTCTCCTTCCGAATTCGCCTTTACCAAATATCCACCGAAATCTGGGATATACTGATGAATTTCTTTCGTTTTTTCATTCCACCAATTTCTTACACTGGTATCGAGTGGGTCTGATGTTTTTAGTCCTCCAAGTGTCCGTGGCGAACGAAAGTTTACTGAAATAAATACTTTGATTCCGTATGGACGAAGTACATCGGCTACTGCTTTTATTTTTTCTAAATATTCGGCCGTGAGAAACCTTGAACTGGCATTGACATTATTGATTGAGGTAGCATTGATTCCCAAAGAAGCATTGGCACGGGCGTACATGATATAACGTGGGTCGATTCTGAAAGGTAATTCGTTCCATTTCCAAATAGATGAACCTGCATAACCTCGCTCGACAGTTCCATTTGCGTTGTCCCAATGATTTAGCATTCTTATTTTAATTTTCGGACTGCTTACAATATTCTCATTTAAAGACTGCCCGGTCTGAATGTGTCTTAGTAATTCAAAAGCTCCGTATAATACACCTGCTTCTGATTTTGAACTAATAGTTAAATTTCCTTTTTGAGAAAAAATCGCAAAACCATCTGCGGCTAAATTGATTGTAAGTGCTTGGTTATTAGATACTTCTAGAATAACTCCACCAGTTTGATTACTATTTGTAACTATTTTTATTTTTGAGCCTAAAAGCCCAATAAATCCTGTTTGAAGCTCTTCGGCAGCTTTTTGTAAAGTTGGATGATGCGTATTTGTTGAAATAAATTGTGTGTATTTTTGATAAACCAGCTTTTGCTTTTGGTCTTTAATCAAGTCATATTTCAGCCATAGCCTTGAACCATCGTCTGCAATTGATAAAAACGGAATTATTAAAAATAATATTATGTAAATTCTTTTTTGCATTTTAATTTGATTGATATTAGTTTTTTTTACTGCCTTTAGGCTCAAGTAAATCCCATAGATTACCGTATAAATCAGTAAAAACCGCAACTGTACCATACATTTCTTCTTTTGGTTCTCTCACGAATTCGACCCCTTTTTCTAACATAATATTGTAGTCTCTCCAAAAATTATCAGTGTAAAGAAACATAAAAACACGCCCTCCAGTTTGGTTGCCTATCCGGCTTTTTTGTTCGGTATTCCCGGCTTTTGCTAGTAAAATTGCTGTTTCAGCTGCTCCCTTAGGCTTTACCAATACCCAGCGTTTTTCCTCGTTGAGTTTAGTGTCTTCAATTAATTCAAAACCTATTTTTTGAGTATAGAAAGCTATAGCATCATCGTAGTCATCCACTACTATTGCAACATGTGCTATGTTTTGTTTCATTCGCTTAAATTCCTTTCGATTGCCATTTGAAGTCCTCTTATTTCTGCCAAGCCTTTAAGCCTTCCAATAGCCGAATAACCAGGATACGTTTTACGTTTTGTGATTCCTTCTTGTAAATCATCTAGCATTTGGAGTCCGTGGTCTGGTCTAATAGGTATTTGATAATCTACTTGACCTGCCACTTTTCTCCGATTTTGTTCTTCAATGATAGCCTTCACAACTGCATACATATCTACATCACCATCCAGATGAGCAGCTTCATGGAAGTTCATCGAAGTATCGCCCAATAGATTTTCATCTCTTTTGGTAGTGCGTAAATGCAAAAAATGAATCCTATTAGCAAATCTTTTCACCATACGGACTAAGTCATTATCGCTTCGAACACCCAATGAACCTGTACAAAAGGTAATACCATTGGCAGGCACATCACAGGCTTGCATGAGTTGAGTTAAATCATCTTCAGTACTTACAACTCTCGGCAAACCTAAAAGGGACCTAGGAGGGTCGTCGGGGTGAATGCATAGATTGATACCTAAATTTTGTGCAAAAGGGCTAATTTGTTTAACGAAATAATACAGGTTGTTTCTTAGTTCGGAATCTCCAATGTTGGCATAATTATCAAGTAAACTTTGAAAAGTATTTAAGTCGAAAGCCTCTTCCGAACCAGGTAAACCTAATAATGCTGTATTTTTTAGTGTTTCGATTTCTTCAGAAGACATATGTTCAAATTT
The DNA here is from genome assembly GCA_017495105.1 of Emticicia sp. Taxonomy (GTDB): domain Bacteria; phylum Bacteroidota; class Bacteroidia; order Cytophagales; family Spirosomataceae; genus Emticicia. The sequence goes on from JAFEIL010000459.1 coordinate 7,460, forward strand.
TATTTTGGCAGATTCTCTAACCTCAGACTCATAATCATTCTCAGCATTTGGACGTTTGAGAATGTATAAATCGAAGATGGCAAAGTCTCTCCAAACAAATTTAAGTGCCTTTGATCCATCGGGCATTTCATAATTTAGATTTGTACGTGACCAATCAAGAACGGGCATGAAATTATAACAAACAATCTTAATTCCGCACTGGGCTAAGTTTTGTAGTGATTGTTTATAATTTTCAATAAAAAATTCTCTTGATGGCAAACCTTTCTTAATATCCTCGTGAACAGGAAGGCTCTCGACGACTAGCCACTTTAATTCAGAATAGTGTTTATTGTCTTTTTCAATGATATTTATTCTTTCTTTGATGGCCTCAACCGACCAAATTTCGCCAACAGGAATTTGATGCAAAGCTGATACAATTCCAGTACAGCCCGCTTGTCGAATATCCATTAGTGAAACTGGGTCGTTTGGCCCAAACCAACGCATAGTATGTTGCATTTAGAATTATGACGGGGTCGCCCGTGCGATTTTGAATTACGATTTACGAATTACACGTTCATAGTTTTTCTTCCATATGCGTCATTCGTAAATCAGAATTCGTCATTATTTTATTAAGCTTATTTTTTGGGCATTTTTCTGTGCTTTAAGAGCTAATTCTGTTGCCAAAAAGCAGTGTTCTTGGGTCATAGCGGTTTCAGTACGATTCAAAATATCATCAACTAATTGTGGGCCGTAAGGAAGCACCTGAGCCGAACAATCGAAATACTTTGTTTCTTTATTATCTGTTAAAAATAAATGACTTCCACCTTCACGACCTGCAAGGTCTATATTTTTTCTGATTTCAATGAAACCCTCAGTTCCAAGAATTGTCAATCTTCCATCTCCCCATGTTTTTAAGCCATCTGGTGTAAACCAATCGACTCTAATATAGCCCATTCCTCCATTTCCTCTGAGCATGGCATCTCCAAAATCTTCAAATTTTGGAAATTCTGGGTGATGAACATTCCCAATTTGAGAAGCTACAACTTCAGCCTTAGTTGAATTTGTAAAATGCAAATATTGATCGAATTGGTGTGAAGCAATATCAGTTATGATTCCACCAAACAAATCTTTATCAAAAAACCACTCTGGGCGAGTTTTCGTATTCATTCTATGTGGCCCAAGCCCAATCGTTTGAATAACCTTACCGATTGCTCCGGCGTTTACAAGTTCTCCAGCTTTTATGGTTGCTTTATTCTCAAAACGTTCGCTATACATTATTGAGTAGATTCGACCGGTAGCTTTTTGTACTTTACGAACCTCTGTCAATTGCTCGAGTGTAGTTATACCTGGTTTATCAGACATAAAATCTTTACCCGATTTCATAACTCTGATACCCAATGGAGCTCTTTCGGAAGCAATAGCCGAACTCAACACCAATTGAATAGATTTATCGTCTAAGATTTCTTTTTCATCTTTGGCTAATTTGGCATTAGGATAACGTTTGGCAAAATCAGCAATCAAATTAGCCTCTTTTGCAAAATAGGCAACTAACTGACCACCACCTTTTTTTACGGCCTCAACTTGACTGTAAATATGGCCATGATTCATGCCAATAACAGCAAATTTGATTCGAGGAGAATCATAAACTTTTTCGGTAATACCTTTTACAATTTCAGTGCTATAATGTTCAAAACCATTGTTTTGGAATAATGGAAAAGCCATTAATCCTGCTGCTGCCGACGAACTTTTCTTTATAAAACTTCGTCTATCATTATTTTTATTCATTTTAGTTAAATTTTAATGATACAGATTTTCATATTAAAAGCATGAATTTATTAGGATTTTGGAGCTTAAGACTACCAAAATCCTAAATAATTATCACATTTTTATATAATTAGTACCGTAAGGCTTTCTTTGTGTACGAGACAACATTGCATTAGCTTCACTATCGTTTACAAACTTCTCAGTTGTTGGATTCCAAGTAAGTTTTCTAGGAAGTTTCATAGCAATATGACTAATCAAACATACTGTACATGCCCTGTGGCCTATTTCAACTGGCGAAATTGGCTCTTTTCGGCTTTGGATACAATCTAGCCAGTTACCATGTTGTTCGTCGCTTTTATATAAATGAATTTCTTTTTCACCAATTACAGATTCTAATATTTTTGGGTTGCTGGCATCAAGAGCTTTGCTACTTTTTGCTTTTGAAGTTGGGTCGCTTGCTGAAGCAACGTATTCACCGCGAGAAACAAAAATCCAACCTTCTGTTCCCTCATATCTGATACCATTAGGAAAACCACCACTTGTGTACATCGTAACGCCATTTGCGTAATCGGCTTTTACCATAAAATCTCCGTGGACATTCCAAAGACCTGATTTCGGAAATTCAGCTACAGCTTGCACTGAAGTTGGACCAGTATATTCAGTATCCATACCCCAAGCCGCTGAATCAAAATGGTGTTGTCCCCAACCAGTAATCATTCCTGCTCCGAATTGCTCAAGACGTAGCCAACCTGGGCGACCATATCCAACCTGTGGATGCACGCCTGTTTCTGTATATGGAACATTAGGAGTTGAGCCCAACCACATATCATAATTGAATCCTTTGGGAACTGGCATAGCTGGTGCTGCTGGTCCAGATGGGTCGCCTGGCAAGCCAACTTTTACTGTATGTAATTTACCGATTCGTCCATTACGTACTAATTCTGCTGCAATTCTAAATTGTGGCGATGAACGTTGTTGGGTTCCAACTTGTAAGATTTTACCTGTTTTTTTGATAATATTACTCAATAAACGTCCTTCGGAAACTGTCAATGAAGTAGGTTTTTGTAGATAAATATCCTTTCCTGCCAAGGCTGCTTCAATGGCTGGTTGAGCGTGCCAAAAATCTGGTGTACTGATTATTACGGCATCTATATCTTTATTCAAAAGCATTTCACGATAATCATCGTACATTTTTACATCTACATATTTATCCTGTCCTGTTTTTTTCTTGTAATAATTCTCAATTAGTAATTTTCCGTCTTTTAGGCGATTAGTATCTAAATCACAAACTGCCATAAGACGAGCAACATCGTGTTGCATTGTACCAACCATATCGTGCTCACGGCCAATACGTCCACAGCCAATTTGTCCAATATTAATTTTATTACTTGGGGCATTTTTGCCAAAAACCGTTGAAGGTACGATTGTGGGAATGCCAAACGCTGCGGCAGCTACACCTGTAAGAGTTTGACCAATAAATTTTCTGCGTTCCATATATTTTATTGTTAAGGTTGAAAGTTTAATGATTTGAAAACTTGTCGATTTGTAAATTTGGTGATAAGGAAAATAAATAGGTATGATTATTTTTTTGAGTTTTAAATCCTAAAATTACCAAATTTTTAAATCTTTTTTACTCTGATTTATATTTTTCAAATTGTTCAGCAATTTTTGCTGTTGAGGTATCGCCTGAATGAACCAAAACTCTATACTTTAATTTGATAGTTTGTCCTTTTTTTAAATTAGTTTCTTTGTCATTTTGTGGCCAATACATTGGTGTAGGTGAGAAAAAGCCATAATCACGAGTAAACCACGGAGCAGGGTACCACTCGTTTGATGGGTGTTGCATAATAGCCATTCCTTCCTGTTTATCACCACGTTTTCCATAAAAATCAATCCAAGCAGCTTTTTTTCCAAATGTTTCTTTTTCGCCTTTTTCACCATTTGAATTAATCATTGTACCACCGTTTATCACTGCCAAATCAGCGTCCATTCTACCACTAAAAAGTGAGTGATTAGTTTTTTCTATGATTACGTCCATGAGCATTTCGAGTGTTACATCGAAATCTATTTGGTAAACTTCTTTTGAAGGTGCTGTAATAGTAATTCTTCTAGTATCTTTGATTGGAGCACTGGCATTTGGTCTTCGCCAAATACATTCATTTTCTATGATAACCTTGTCGTTTCCTGACTCTAAAATATCAGCCCTTATTGATACAATTTGACCTCTTTCGAGTCCTTCTTGCCAATAATTGCCTCCATTTACTCTATCACAACCAAAAAACAATGAACTATGGTGTGGATAATTGGCATTTCGCAATGATGTTACGCTGGCATTTGAAGGACCGTTGACTGGAAAGAAAAATGGATATTTTTCGTCTTGTGATAAAACATAGCTCGTAAATAAATTATTATTGATAAGGATATCAATTTTTGAATTGAATTTTTGAGCAACAATTTTAGTTTGTGCGAATGTATTTGACAAACTAATGATTACTAATACTGTTGAAATTATTTTTTTCATATTATGTTATTTTTTGATAATTTGAATGGTTATAAAGACTTGGTTTGTCATTTC
>JAFEIL010000517.1 GCA_017495105.1 Emticicia sp.
ACCAAGCTAATTCTATTGCTTTAGAAGCATAAAAAAAAGCTTCTTCTTCCGAATGACTTTTGCTCATTATCAATAAATTATGACCCCACGGCAAAAGTGCGACAGCCTGTCGCATTTTTGTGTCAGCAAATTGGTAGTGTTCATAAAACTTTTTCATGTCCCACAAGTTTCGTGGAGAAAGCCCCATGTCTGGAAACTCGGCTTTGAGGTCAGACGAAAGTTTTTTTATAACACCACTGCCATATCCTTCGGTAATACTTTTTTCAGACAATAATTTGCCAATATTCCAATAGACCGAAATGGTGGTTTGGTTCAGTTTTTTGGCAATAGCACTGCGAGCCGCATTAATTTCAGTGATACAGCCGTTCAAAATTTCATTATAGATGACAATGTTCTCCATTTTCTGATTTCTAATATGCCAAAAGTTCATACTCCTTCTCACTCATGCCAAAAGTAGGGTCTATTACCAACACTTCGGCGTGCGTAAGTTCATAAAGTTTATATACCCCACAATGGAATTGCGTAGGTCTATCTCATCTTCCCACGCTTGAGTGTCTACTCCAGACTTTTTACCCGCCAATATTTTATTTACTAAATCTATGAAAGGTTGTTGTGAGCGGAGCGGACATAATCGGTCTACGACCGAAAAACACTTCCGCTTGGTCTGAAGATTAAGCGGTAAAATTGCAAGTAAAACTTGCTTTACACCCTAACGATGGTAGAACCATCGTAGAGCTGGGTTTATTTTAATATTCAAGTTTTAACACTTTGATGGCAAGCTATTTTAGGACAAGATAGTTTTAGATTTATCATAAATGTCATTGCATAATTTTTGATTTTGCTCCAAAGTTTTATCCCAAGTCAATGAAATAAGGTTGTTAATATTTTTTTCGACAATAACCTCAATTTCTTGTCCTTTATGAAATACTTGCTCAAACATTTTGAAAAATACCTTTTTTGATGATTTGGAAAGTTTGCTATGCTCTTCAATTATATTATTTATGTGCAAAAGACCTTCTGCTAAACCAAAGCAAATAAAAACTCCGTAACCTATTGTACTCTTTATTTTGCCCAAATACTTGTCCCCTGGCTTTAATGATGCAATAAAATTTTCTTGTTCAATTTTCAAATTGATATCATTCTCCAAATTTTCTGTTAAGTCAAAAACGACATTATCTAAATCATTGCCTGCCTTTATGCAAGTTACATTGACCATTTCTCCTTCGTGAAGAATAGGTTTGCTTCTAATAGCCAATGAATTTGGTAAAAAGCCTAAAATGTTATCGTATATCCTTATTTGGTATCCTCCTTTAACAGTGGATACAATTTGTCCCTCAGTATTGTTTCCTTCAGCTAATAATTTAGAATTAGGTAAGAGCTGTCTATTAATGTTAATTGCATAAATCTTATTTTTTGAGGTAAAGGTGAATATTCTAAAGTCAATAAGTTTGTTCAAATTGTCTTCATAAACTTCTTTTAAGTTGATTTCATAACTGGCAATTACAATACGAATGAAAATGTAAGTGTCCCTATCTTTAACATAGTATTTATCATCAATCTTTTTCAGAAATCCTTTTAAAGAATTACCATTTTCAAAGTCTCTTTTTAATCCGTCCAAACTAGCATTTTTCAAAAACGAAATCTCCTTAGCTCCATATTCTTTGCCAACAATAGGATTATACTCAAAAGAAACCTTATCTCCCTTGTATATGTGTTTATATGTTTTTTTACAGTTAGTTATATGAAAGAAAATATGGTCAATGGCCAAATCGGGACTGTCGATAAAACCGTAATTTCCCACATTATTGATATATGAAATGTATCCTATTGGCATACTAATATTAATTGGTTTTAAAATTACCGCCAACGAATATAAAACACAACCGTTACATCTAATTTTCAAAATTAAGTAATAGCTGCATTGAATTATTCAAAAGCGTGGTTTCGAATTAAACCGAGTGAAATTCGTCCTGCACCGCCACTAAGATAGAATCTTAGCGGAGCGGTTAATTCTGAAAATATAAATTCTTACTGACTTCCATCAAATTGAGCGACCCTATCTTACACTTGCTCTACTGTCATTGGTGTAGCGTTTTCAAGACCACAGTGATAATCTTGTGTTGTTGAGACTATATTTTCAGCAAATTTAATTATTTGAACTTTTTTTGCAAATAATTATAACGATTCAAATAAAGTTAAAATTGTAAGTAAAACTTGCTTTACACCCCAAGTAGAGCTGGGCTTTACTCCAATTATATGACTTCATAAGCCGCCTCACTCAAACTAAAGGCTGGGTCAATTACTTTTACTTCTTCATAAGTAAGTTCGTCTACTTTGTAAACTAAATTGTCGATTTCTTGCTATAAGGCGGTGGTGCCTTTGGATTAGGATTTGAGAGAAATAACCTTTTTGGTAAATTCTATTAATATAGATTGATTTTTAAATCTTTTAATTGGTAGCATTCCCAATTCGTGTATTCTAATTTCTGGAAATGTTTTTTCATCTATTGCATACTTTTGAATAAAAAAGCAGCCAATCAATTTAGAATTAAGTATTCCCAAAACATACTTAGAGTCATATATTTCAGATTTTAATTTAATTGTATGAAGAATTGAATTGTTACAATATTTACCATCAATAAACTGTGCGATTAAATAGCCCTTGCCAATAATTCTTCTTAATAATATTCTTTCACCTTCAAATAATATTTGTTTTCTCGTCTCAATTTTTTTATCTCTCACTTTAGGTGTTCAGGATGCCATGAACCTCTATGCCTGTTTTATTTGCCTATGACATTTCTATATATTTTACCAAAAGTGCATTTTGTTTACTCGCCCTAAATTTAGGTTGATGGTACAAAAGTAGTATTTGAAAATACGTGTAGACGAATTTTTG
>JAFEIL010000249.1 GCA_017495105.1 Emticicia sp.
AAGCAGGAATGTTAGCAGAGATTCAGTAAGTATTGGTAGATTAGCACTAAACTCCTCCAAAGAATTTTTTCTCTGAAGGAGTTTTTTTTTGGGTTTAATTGTAAAAACAAAATGGAAGTTCTTGTGTTTTTATAATAACTGAAAGACTGCAATTTTTAGACTTTGATAAAAAATGGAAGTTAGGAGTAGATGAAATATTTTGCAGAAATAGAATATATTGATTTAAAATTGAATTATTTTTAGTTGAAATATTAAATAATCTATTTTTTTATTTAAAATATTGAATAATCAAACTTTTTATATAAAGCATTGATTAATTTTATAAGTCTTTATTTTTTATTTTATAACAAACTAAAACTTACGAATGAACAAACTTCTACGAGTTTCGTTGGCGTGCTTTTTTCTCTTTGTTTCTTTTTGGGGAAATGCACAAACGGTTGTAACGGGAAAAGTTACATCGAACGAAGATGGTAGTCCGCTTCCTGGAGTATCAATCACAATTAAAGGTACAACAAAAGGGACGAGTACTGATGATAAAGGTGTCTTCAAATTATCTGTACCAGCTAATTCAACATTACAAGCAAGTTTCATCGGTTTTACTGATGCTGAAGAAGTTGTTGGCAACCGAAGCATCATTGATTTTACGCTATCTTCAGATGTAAAATCGTTGAATGAGGTTGTTGTTACTGGTTTTGGCTCTCAAATCAAGCGTGACTTGACTGGAAACATCGTTAAAATTAAAGCAAGCGACATTCAAGATATGCCTGTGACTACTTTCGAGCAAAGTATTCAAGGTAAAGCTGCGGGTGTTCAGATTAATCAAGGTACTGGTAAATTAGCCCAAGGTATTCAAGTACGTGTGCGTGGCCAGTCGTCGGTTTCAGCTTCAAATGAGCCTTTATACGTATTAGATGGTATTCCATTAACGCAAGGCGATTTGGGCATCAATGGTGGAGATACCAACCCATTGGTTGATATTAACCCACAAGATATCGAATCAATCGAAATCTTGAAAGATGCTTCAGCTGGTGCTATTTATGGTGCTCGTGCAGCAAATGGGGTTGTTTTGATTACTACCAAAAAAGGTAAGTCAGGAAAAACAAAAGTTAGTTTTGGAATGCAATATGGAAAAAGTTCACCAACTAAAATCTTGAAATTCTTGAACACTCAACAGTACATTGATTTCTATCGTGTAGCTGCGGCGAATTCAGATGCACTTGATGGTTATGATGTAAAAGACCCAGATTCTAATACTTCATACATGGAAAGCTTCTTCGAAACACAAAGTCTCGGAACACTGGGAACTGCCAAGCAATCTGATACTGATTGGGGTTCTCTAGCATTCCAAGATGCTCCTTCGGCTCAATATGACTTAAACTTGAGTGGTGGTAGTGATAAAACTACATTCTATATTTCAGGACAATTACTTGATCAAACTGGTATTTTGTTGGGAAATGCTTTCAATCGTATGACTGGCCGCATGAACCTTAATCATAAAGTATCTGAGCGTTTAAGCATCGGAATGAACATGGGTGTTACTCGTTCATTAAACGAGCGTGTATCGGGTGACCGTCAGTTTGATAATCCTTTGCAATTGGTTGCTTTGCCTCCAATGACTCCAGCAACTGACCCAGAAACAGGTCTTCCAACTGGCACAGCTCCAGGAGATATTTCGATTCCAGTTTACTATAACGCGATGATAAATATCGGGAATGCCTACTACAATACTACTGTTCATCGTAATATTAATAGTGTATATGGTGAGTATTCAATTTTAAAAGGTTTACGTTTCCGTACTGAATTTGCTCTTGATTTATTGAATCAACAAGAAGAACAATATTATAATAGCAAAACTCAACGTAATTTCTCCGCTCCACTTGGTTTTGGTTTCAATCGTTTCGTGAGAGTTGAAAATTATAACACAAACAATTATTTTGCCTATGATAATGTAATTGGTAAGCACGGTATCAATGCAACTGCTGGTTTATCTTACCAAAATTCACAGACAAAAACCAATGCTGCTGAAGGTAGAGATTTTCCATCGGATGCTTATCGTATGATTGCAAGTGCTGCTAGAAAAACAGATGCAAGTTCTACTCAATCAGATTATCGCTTTGCTTCATACTTTACTCGTGTAAATTATAAATTTAACGATAAGTACTTATTAGGATTAAGTGCCAGAATTGATGGTTCATCACGTTTTGGTGCTGACAACCGTTATGGTTTCTTTCCTGCGGTTTCGGCTGGTTGGGTACTTTCAGAAGAAAATTTCTTGAAAAATATTGAACTTATAAGTTTCTTAAAACTTCGTGCAAGCTGGGGTAAAACAGGTAATGCTGAAATCGGAAACTTCCCACAATTAGGTTTGTTTACGGGAGATGCAGGTTATGCTGCATTGCCAGGTCAACGTCCTTCTCAGTTGGCTAATCCCTCACTTGGCTGGGAAACTACTCAACAAATTGATATTGGTCTTGATTTCGGTCTCTTGAAAAACCGTATCAATGGTGAAATTGACTATTACGAAAAAAACACTACAGGTTTATTATTGAACGTAAACGTTCCAGGAACAACAGGTTTCTCGACACAAACTAAAAACGTTGGTTCATTAACTAACAAAGGTTTTGAGTTTGTACTAAATACTGATAATTTGGTTGGTCAATTCAAATGGAAAACAAGCTTAAACGCTTCTACAAATAATAATAAAATTACTGACCTTCAAGGTCAAGTAATCGAAGGTGGTTTGGCAAATATGAGCCGTGCAGTAGAAGGACAACCACTCGGTACTTTCTTTACGGTAGAATATGCAGGTGTTGATCCTAAAAATGGTGATGCTCTTTTCTATAAAAATACTAAAAATACTGATGGAACTGTTGATCGCTCAACGACTAAAACTTACAGCCAAGCACAGCGTACAGTTATTGGTAGTCCACTTCCTAAGTGGGTTGCGGGTGTAACTAATACTTTTAGCTACAAAGGTTTTGAGTTAAGCGTATTTCTTAATGGCGTATTTGGAAATAAACTAAACTTCTACGGTGTAGGTCGTTTCTCATCGGCTAATGGTCGTTTTGAAGATAACCAAACAGTTAATCAATTGGCTGCTTGGACTCCTCAAAATACCAATACGAATGTTCCACAAGCCCGTTTGTTCTTCAATAATGGTGCTCAAGCATCAAGTCGTTTCATTGAAGATGGTTCATTTGTTCGTTTACGTAATGTAACTTTTGCTTATAATTTACCAAAAGCATTGGTAAGCAAAGTGAAGTTGAGCAACGTAAGATTATACGTGACAGGTCAGAATTTATTGACATTTACGAAGTATTCTGGTTGGGATCCAGAGGTTAATGCCGATGATGTTGTTTCAAATATCGCTTTAGGTTATGACTTCTATACTACGCCTCAAGCAAAAACTTTCATGGGTGGCTTAAACATTAGTTTCTAATAGCCGAAACTTTATTGATTTACTTAAAGAAATTAGATAAAATGAATAAAAATATAAAAAATTGGCTATTTGTTGGAGCATCTGTCGCTTTTATGACAGCTTGCGATAGCCGCTTAGATGTAAAGCCAACACAATCAATTGAAGAGTCATCTGCTCTTGCTACTTCTCAGGATGTGGGAGTTACATTGATAGGTGCTTATGATGGTTTGAGTAGCGTCAACCTTTACGGTGGTGCAGTACAATACTCTGGTGACTTATTGGGCGATGATGCTGAGGTAAGATTTGCGGGTACATTCTCTACATTGGATGAATTATGGCGTAAAGTAATTACTACAACCAATGGCCAAACACAAGCATCTTGGTTGCAAGCATATAATACTATCAACCGTGCAAATAATGTTTTGGCATCGCTCGATAAAGTAGAAGCTGGCAAAAAGGCTAAAGTTGAGGGTGAAGCACGTTTTATCCGCGGTTTAGTGTACTTTGATTTAGTGAGATTATGGGCAAAAGCTTGGGGTGATGGCGATAACGCAACTAACTTAGGAGTGCCACTCGTAACAACACCTACAAGAACAGTTAGTGAATCGGATAGTCGCCCAAGAGCTACAGTTGCAGCCGTTTATACGCAAGTTTTGGAAGATTTGACAAAAGCTGAGACCTTATTAGGAAATATCTCTGATGCTGGTTTTGCTTCAAAGAGTTCGGCTCAAGCTATTTTGGCTAGAGTTTACTTACAACAAGGCAATTATGCTGCTGCTCGTGATGCTGCCAATAAAATAATTACAGGGAATCAGTTTGCTCTAACTCCTACATTTGCTGAGGCATTTGAAGATGCATCAAACGAAAGCGAAATGATTTTTAAAGTAATCGTTACTGACCAAGACGGAGGAAATGACCTAAATACATTTTATGCACCATCGACCTACCAAGGACGTGGAGATATTCGTATTCAGGCAAAACATTTAGCACTTTATACTGCTGGTGATAGCCGTGGTACATTTTTTGTTAGAGCATCAAATAATAACTTTACTGCTAAATTCCTTGACCAGTATGGTGATGTGCCTGTGGCTCGTTTAGCTGAAATGTATTTGATTCGTGCAGAGGCTAATCAAAGATTAAATACTGTTATTGGTGCAACACCATTGGCAGATATTAATCGTATCAGAGCAAGAGCGGGTGCAAAGGCTTTGACAACCGTTGATTTGAATGCGATTTTAGTAGAACGTAAGTTAGAATTAGCTTTTGAAGGTCAACAAGTACATGATGCTAAACGCTTGAAAAGAAGCGTTGGTGCTTTAGTATTTAGCGATAATAAATTGGTTGTTCCGATTCCACAACGTGAAATCGACACTAACAAAGCTTTAGTGCAAAATCCAGGATATTAATTTCTGGGAATGTTAAACATAAAAAATGCGAGTCGATTTCGACTCGCATTTTTTATGTATTGAAAATTACCAATTACAAATTACTGATTATCAGTAGTCAATCATAATTCCTTAATACGAATATTTTTGAACGAAACTGCATTGCCGTGGTCTTGTAAGCCAATTTTACCTTTGCTATATTTTCCAAAACCTTCCCAACCTTTAAACTTACTTTTAGCTACCATCGAATCCCATTCTGGACCTTCTGATTTATATTTCACTGAAAGTGTACCATTTTGATAAATGCTAACCTCACCATTGTTTTTGATGATTTTTACTTTATTCCAAGTTCCAGCTGGATTAGTTACCGAGGCCGAAGGAATCATATCATATAACGTGCCTGCCTTGTGATTGCCATCTTTACCTGCCTTAGCATCTGGGTGACGCTCATTGTCAAGTACTTGGATTTCGGGAGCTGTTAAGTATGGAACACTGTATTTTTTATCTTCATATATACCGTAAAAAATACCACTATTTGCACCTTCTGATACATTCCATTCTAATTCGAGTTCAAAATTTTCATAGTCTTTGTCGGTCACAAGGTCATCACCGTGTTTTTCGCCTTTAGCTTTTCCTGCAAAAGTCATCACGCCGTCTTTAATCGACCATTTATCGGTCATTGGCTGTCCTGCTTTGTTATAAACGTGCCAATTAGTGAAAGTTTTTCCGTCGAATAATTTTACCCATCGCCCTTTTTTCTGTGCAAAACTTGTTGAAGTTACCAATAAAATAAAGGCAAGAATTTTTGAAATTGTTTTCATTGAATATTGATTAAGGTTGATTAAATAAAATATTACAAAGCAAATTAAAGAAAAGATAAGTAGAGAAGTATGGCGAGAGAAGAAAAATCGACAAAAGGGGGATTATTATGGACAAAAATCAATTCAGTAAGAAATTAATTTTCCTTGTTGAGGTTCTTCTACAATCAACATTCATGAAAAGGTTATTCTTCAACATCCATTTCTACATTATTATAAATATCGTCTAATGAAACTTCGCAATTTCCAATTTTGACAAGGTTATCGTTTTTATCATATATGTGTAAAATCCATTCACTGCGATTGTGACGTCTAAAAACCTCTACTTGCTTTTTGGTTGATGCTACCAAAACGTATTCCTTTAAAGATTCAAGCGTTTGATAGCACTTAAACTTGTCGGTGCGGTCATACAATTCTGTTGATTCGGATGCTACCTCTATAATTACTTCGGGGTTTTCAAGAGCATCTAAACCATTACGGGCTTTTTCGTATATTGCTTTTTGACAAATAATTACTAAGTCAGGGAATGTATAACGGTTACAGGCTTCTATTTTTAACAATTGGTCGCTACCTACTATTATACAACCTGCTTTTTTTAAGCAAGTGAATAGTTCACCAAGCATATTGCCAGCAATGATGTTGTGCGGAGCTTGAGCTCCTGCCATTGCAACAACTTTTCCTGCTCGGTATTCCAGTTTTACATCAGATTTTTCGAGCATATAAAAATATTCCTCTACTGACACTAATCCTGCTGGTGTGGCGTGTGCTGTCATAGATTTTAGTGTTGAATAGGAGCTGAAAATCTTCAACTCCTATTCAAATATAAACAAAAAACTATTAAATTCCTAAAACTCTGCGATTTACTGCCTCATCTGCACCAGTAGCCGCAAAATCATCAAATGCACGAGTAGCCACTTCAATTATATGGTTTTTGATAAATGGAGCTCCTTCGGCAGCACCTTGTTCAGAAGATTTTACGCAACATTCCCACTCCAAAACAGCCCACGAATCGTAATCGTATTGCGAAAGTTTTGAGAAAATGCCTTTGAAATCAACTTGACCATCGCCCAATGAACGGAATCGACCAGCACGGTCTGCCCACCCCGCATAACCACTATAAACCCCTTGCTTTCCTGAAGGATTAAACTCAGCATCTTTTACATGGAATGCCTTGATACGGTCATGATAGAGGTCGATAAATGCCAAATAATCAAGGTGTTGCAATACAAAGTGACTTGGGTCATAGTTGATGCAAGCACGGGAGTGTCCACCCAAATAATCGACAAACATCTCAAAGGTTGTGCCATCGAACAAATCTTCTCCTGGGTGTAATTCGTAGCAATAATCAACGCCACACTCATCATAATAATTTAAGATTGGCTTCCAACGGTTTGCCAATTCTTTGAACGCAGTCTCAATCAAACCGCTTGGACGTTGTGGCCAAGGATACAAGAAAGGCCAAGCTAATGCTCCCGAAAAACCAACGTGTGATGTCAAACCAAGATTTTGTGAGGCTTTTGCTCCCCACCTGAGTTGTTGCTCGGCCCATTGGCGTCTTGCTGGCTCATCTCCGTGTACTTCCGCTGGTGCAAAAGCATCATACATCGTGTTGTACGCTGGGTGCGAAGCAATCAACTGTCCTTGAAGGTGAGTCGATAACTCCGTAATTTCTAAACCTTTGTCCTTTAATTTGCCTTTTAACTCATCGCAATAAGTTTGACTTTCAGCTGCTTTCTGTAGGTCAATTACACGGCTATCCCATGCTGGTAATTGAATACCTTTATAGCCCAAATTTGCCATGTAGTCGGCAATTGTATCAAGTGAATTAAATGGTGCTTCATCGCCCATAAACTGAGCAAGAAATATCGCTGGTCCTTTTATTGTTTTCATTTTTTTGAATTGCGAATTATTGAATTGTGGATTAGTGAATAAAAAAACAAATCACTAGTTCACAATTTACTAATACATTATTAAGTTTTATTTATATTTTTTCTTGATTTTGCTAAGATTGAGAGTATTTCATTACCATCAGCAACTAATTTATTCAATTTTTCTATTGTGAAATAATGTAAATCAGTGAATATTTCTTATCAATAAATTGACTCATCTAATTCCTCAATTACTATACTAATTTTGGAGTAAAATTCATTTTGACTTCTGGCTCTCCTTACTGCACGATAATTTACAGAAGAAGAAGTAGATGACCTAACTAACTGTTTTCCAGTATGTTGTGCAACAAAATCATTTGAAGGTAAAGATTTATAAACATCAATTCTCCTGAGAGCAAAAGATTTGAGTTTTTTCTCAATGCTTTCAGCGAACGCAAAACGCTCTTCATCAGTGTATTTTGAGACATTTTTCTGAGTCATATTAAATATTCACTAATTCATCATTCGCTCATCGCAAGGTCGACCCCGTCACGATTTCATTTTAACCCATTTGGAAGAGGATTTGCCTGAAGCAATCACTGTTTCCACAAACTGCATTCCTCTAATTCCATCATCAATTGTTGGGAAATCGAGGTCAAATTCGTTGGGTGTTTCGCCATTCATTCGCTTGCGAACAGTGCGAGCAAAGTTTTTGTAAATATTAGCAAATGCTTCCAAATACCCTTCTGGATGCCCAAACGGAATACGTGAACTTACTTTAGCTGCTTCGTATAAATCTCCAACTGATGGTTCAAAAATTCTTTGTCCATCAATAGATTTATGTCTTAAATATTGAGGTGTTTCTTGGTGCCAAAATAAACTTCCGAGTTCGCCATAAACTCTGATATTGAGTCCGTTTTGTTCGCCATTGGCAATTTGGCTACAAGTCAAGATGCCTTTTGCACCATTATCGAAACGTAATAAAACGTTGGCATCATCGTCAAGCTGACGACCTTCCACAAATGTCGAAACATCAGCACAAAGTTCGGTGATTTTCAAGCCAGTTACGTACTCAGCTAAGTTTTCGGCGTGCGTACCTATATCGCCCACTGCTCCAGCAATTCCCGAACGCTTAGGGTCAGTACGCCATTCTGCTTGTTTGTTTGTGCCTTTTTGTTCTTCAGGAAATGACAACCAGCCTTGCGGATATTCAACGATAACCTTACGGATATTTCCGATAGTACCTGCCTGAATCATAGCACGTGCTTGTTTTATCATCGGGTAGCCCGTGTAGTTGTGCGTAAGAGCAAAGGTCAAACCTGTTTTCTCTACAATATCTTTCAGTTTTCGAGCTTCCGAAAGTGTGAAAGTTACGGGTTTATCGCAAATCACATGGAATCCATTTTCTAAGGCCATTTTTGCAGGAGCAAAGTGCATGTGATTAGGTGTAACGATAGAAATAGCGTCCATGCGGTCTTTGCGACGCTTTTCTTTTTGAATCATTTCTTTGAAATCACCGTAGCAACGAGTGGGGTCAAGCATTAAGTCTTCGCCCGATGCTTTTGATTTTTCTGGGGTAGAACTAAAAGCCCCACCAACTAATTCGATTTCACCATCAATGGCAGCCGCTATTCGATGAACACCCCCGATGAATGCACCTCGACCACCGCCAACCATACCTATTCGGATTTTACGAGCCATAGTTTAAATAATGATTAAGTTTTTATGATTAATGTTGAATGTGTTGCGATTTACGCTAAATTTCAAAGAATTATCTAAAGTTTGAATCCTTCTTTTTCAAGAAGTTTTTCGAGCGAAAATTTATATTCGCCCAAAACAACTAATTCTTTATCCCAATTTGCAATAATCCAATCTTGATTTGGACGAGCAATAGCTACTTGTTTTGATGCCGAAAAAAACCAAAAAACTTCTTTCACCCCAAAATCTAACAAGCTTTTAGTTTTCATAGAGTAATAGTCAAATTCGCTAAGGCCGAAGTCTTTGGCATCAGCTTCAATATCTATTTCGATAACTGCCAATGGAGGAATATCAAAATATTTGCCTTTATTTTCCCTGTTTTGTAAAGTTCCCTTATCAAAGATTACAATATCTGATGAAATATTACTGTTTTTTGATAAATGGAACCCCGTCTCATTACTCATTGCAAAATACTTTTCATGATCAATATTTCGCATCAAATATCTTAGAATTACATTAACAACAATTCCTTGTATATCACTTTGTCCCATAATCTCTTCTGTACTTTTTAAATGATTCATCACGTCCTTAAAACCCTTATAATACATAGGTTTTCCATCGTACATTTCATAGATGAGTGATTTTGGAATCTCATGCTTTGCGAAGTGATGACGATAACGTTTTTTCGGTGAAAGAGTCGTTTCCATACAAAAGAATTTATTTGAGTAGCAATTTACAAAAAACCACAGATTCTTGTCAATTGCATTGCCAAATTTCTGAAAAAGTGTCGAATCAACAATTAAAAATAGGATTTTCTTTTGGAAAAATTTTAAATATTCTATTTTTACGCTTCAATTAATTCAAAACCCTTAAAACCTCTTAAAACTATGGTAAATCAGAACCGTCTTTTTCTAGGAAGTTGTTTCGCTCTCATAACAACAGCTTTCTCATTTAGTATTCGTGCAGGAATTCTTCCGCAATTAGCAACTGATTTTAGTTTAACAGCCGAGCAACTTGGTTTTATTAACTCAATGTGGTTTTTGGGCTTCCCGATTGCCATGATTGTTGGTGGACTCGTTTATCACACTATGGGCCCGAAAAAAATTATGATGATTGCTTTTGTGTGTCACGCTGTCGGTATTTTATTGACTCTTTATCCACAAATCTTAGGTGGTTATACTGGTCTTTTGGTTTCAACTTTCTTGATTGGTATCGGAAATGGCTGTACAGAAGCCGCTTGTAATCCTATGATTGCTGATGCTTATTCTGGCTCACAAATGAGCAAAATGTTGAACCGTTTTCACATGTGGTTTCCTGGCGGAATCGTCGTAGGAAGTTTGCTGTCTAAATTTATGACAGATGGAGGTTTAGGATGGCAGCCACAAATTTGGTTGATTTTAGTGCCAACATTGATTTATGCGTATTTATTTTGGGGACAAGAGTTTCCTAAACCTAAAACTGAAGGTGTAACTTCAATTGGAGAAAACTTGAAAGCAATGGCTACGCCTTTATATATCTTTATGTTTGCTTGTATGGCTCTCACTGCCATTACAGAATTTGGCCCACAGCAATGGACAGGCTTAATTATGAGTAAGTCAGGTGCAAGCCCGATGCTTATTTTGGCACTCGTAACTGGCTTGATGGCCGTTATTAGATTCTTCGCTGGCCCAATTGTTGAGAAATTTGACCAAACTGGTGTTTTACTTGGTTCGGCAGTTTTAGCAGCAATAGGTATTTATTTATTTAGTACTCAAACAGGTTCAATGGCTTATGTAGCAGCTATATTCTTTGCAATGGGTGTTGCGTTATTTTGGCCAAATATGGTTGGTTTTATTGCCGAAAAAGTGCCTTTAAGTGGTGCCTTGGGTATGTCAATCATTGGTGGTGTTGGTATGTTTTCAACTTCAATTTTTCAACCAATTATCGGTCGTTGGATTGACTCTGCGAAAGCTGAGCAAACTGCTGCTGGCTTAGTTGGCGATGAAATGGAATTGGCTGCTG
The DNA here is from genome assembly GCA_017495105.1 of Emticicia sp. Taxonomy (GTDB): domain Bacteria; phylum Bacteroidota; class Bacteroidia; order Cytophagales; family Spirosomataceae; genus Emticicia. The sequence goes on from JAFEIL010000249.1 coordinate 11,189, forward strand.
GACAATCTACTCTCAGTACAATGGTATTGTTTCCAGCTATTTTAATTGTAGCGTTTACAATTCTTTATTTCTGGCAAAAGAGAAAACCAGCTCAAGCATAATTGTAGAGCAGGTTTTCAACTTATCATAATAATTTAAAAAGCCTCACTCAGTTTCTTAGTGAGGCTTTTTAATATCAAAGAAAATCCCTTATCTCAAGCGAAATAAGGGATAAGAATTAAATTACTAACTTTCTCTATTAATTATGATGCTTGTTGACGACGATGTAATAAATATCTTTGTTTTTCTTGGTACATATCAATTCTAATACAAATAAAAATATTTTTTTATTAATTGCATAATGTTTTTAAAAAATTTATTTATATTCTAATTATAGATAAATAAATAATTAATCATTTGAAAGTTTTGTGTTAAATTTGGGCAAATTCGATTTAAATAAAATTTTAATA
>JAFEIL010000292.1 GCA_017495105.1 Emticicia sp.
ATATTTTTGGGTATATTACTGAGGTTAATGAACAATTAATTGAAAAAAACCCGTATTACAATAGTGGTGATTTAATTGGTAGACAAGGTGTTGAGGAAAGTTATGAAGAAATTTTACGCGGAATTAAAGGTGTAAAATACGTTCAAAAAGATAAATACAACAGAGAAATAGGTTCCTTCAAAGACGGAAAATATGATACAATTGCTGTTCAAGGCGAGGATATAAATCTGACCATTGATGGGATACTTCAAAAATATGGCGAAGAGTTGATGATTAATAAAAGAGGAGGAATTGTCGCTATCGAACCTAAAACAGGAGAAATTTTAGCTCTTGTCACAGCACCATCTTATGACCCCTCGATATTAGTTGGCAGACAAAGATCTAAAAACTATACTCAATTGTACCGTGACTCTATAGCAAAACCACTTTATGATCGAGGATTATTAGCCGAATACCCTCCTGGTTCGCCATTTAAAATATTGACTGGTTTGGTTGCCCTTCAAGAAGAGGTGATCGATGAAGAAACAACCGTATTCTGCAATCATGGATTCAGCTATGCAAGAGGAAGATTTATGAGATGCCACTGTCGTGGAGGAGCACTTCAATTGCACAGAGGTATATATGAATCCTGCAATGCCTATTTTGCAACTGCTTACATGAAAACCATAAATAAATACAAAAAACCCGCTTATGCAGTGGATGTTTGGAGTAACCATGTGAAAAGTTTCGGACTTGGAGAATTAATGGGCTATGATTTACCAACCGGTAGAAAAGGCAAAGTACCTGATTCAAAAACCTACAAAAGAATCTATCCAAATGGCGGATGGAGAAGTACGACTATCGTCTCGAACTCTATTGGACAGGGAGAAGTTTTAATGACCCCAATTCAACTTGCTAATATGATGGCTACCATTGCGAACGAAGGTTTTTATTATACCCCTCACATCATCAAAAAAATTGAAGGGCAAAAAATTGACAAAAAATTCACCACTAAGCATGTAACCACAGTAGATAAAAAATATTTTAAACCGATAATAAGCGGTCTATTCGATGTTTATAATCAGGGAACTGCCTACTACTTAAAAGTAGAAGGCATAGATATTTGCGGTAAAACAGGAACAGCAGAGAATTTTGCCAAAATAGACGGAAAAAGAGTGCAGCTAAAAGACCACTCTATATTTGTGGCTTTTGCGCCAAAAGATAATCCAAAGATAGCTATTGCAGTTATGGTTGAAAACGGAGGATTTGGAGCTACAATAGCGGGACCAATAGCCAGTTTAATGATTGAAAAATATCTTAGACAAAAAATCACCAGAACAGATTTAGAAACCCGTATTCTTAATAAAAGTCTACAAAGCGAATATGCTAAATTAGGAGGTCTTTCTGAGACTGTTAAATTAGAATTACGAAAACAAGATTCTATTTTAAAAAGCAAAACAATAGTTCCAAAAATAAAAGTAGATACTACTAAACAAAATTAATAAGCCATTCATTTGAAATGAAAAACCAAAGCATAACAAACAATCTTGACTGGATATGCGTCATTATCTATAGTATCTTAGTAATTATGGGATGGTTAAACATTTATTCATCCTCCCTGTCTTCTATGGATGGGACTTCAGACAAACAACTCATATTCATTATTTTAACTATCCCCTTAATTTTCGTTGTCCTTTATGTGGATGGTAAATTTTATGAAAAATATGCCAGTATTATTTTTGGTATTTCCTTACTTTCGTTAGCAGGTCTTTTTGTTTTCGGTAAAACTATTGCCGGACAGCGTTGTTGGTATGGTTTCGGCAATTTCACAATACAACCCTCTGAATTTGCAAAAGCGGCCACTGCATTGGCTTTAGCCAAATATTTAAGTGACACTCAAATCAATTTAAAAGACGTAAACAGACAAATTCAGGCTCTCGCAATAGTGTTTTTACCTGTATTACTTATATTACCGCAACCCGATCCAGGAAGTGCTTTAATTTATAGCGTTTTTATTATTGTTTTATATCGTGAAGGTCTACCAGCTTGGTATGTATGGACTGGTTTTATTACTATTCTCTTATTTGTACTGACGCTAATATTAGAACCCCAATATGTAATTCTCATTGCTTTATTGGCTCTAGCTCTTATTCATTACAAATCTAGGTTAGCGGATAGAAATATAGTCTTAAGCGGAATTCTTTTGATTTTGATATCCGGATTCGTTTTGTCTGTAAATTATGTTTTTGAAAATGTTTTCAAACAACATCATAGGGATCGTTTCAATATCTTATTGGGAAAAACTGTGGACATGAAGGGCATTGGATATAACACTAATCAATCAGAGATAGCTATTGGATCTGGAGGCTGGTTTGGAAAGGGATTTCTTGAAGGAACTCAAACCAAAGGTGGTTTTGTACCCGAACAACATACTGATTATATATTTACCACAGTAGGCGAAGAGTGGGGATTTGTAGGTTCTCTTATAATTATTGCTTTGTTTGCAGGGCTATTGCTACGCGTTATTTATTTAGCAGAAAGACAAAAAACAAAATTCAGTAGAGTATATGGCTATTGTGTTGCAGGAATATTGTTTATTCATTTCTTTGTAAATATCGCCATGGTTGTCGGTATTTTTCCAACAATTGGAGTACCACTGCCTTTCTTCTCTTATGGTGGTTCCGGTCTTTGGGGTTTTACAATCTTACTTTTTATATTTTTAAAAATGGACGCCAATAAAGTAAATGAATGGTAATTATTATTACCATTCTGCAACTAACTATATTTAAAAAAGAACTAGCAGTTGTAAAAAGCAATTCCTTAGTCTAAGTCTAATCTTAAAAAAAAGTACCATTGGAGCTTCAGAACCACACAAATGAAGTCGTATCCCAATATTCTATCTACCTTTTTATAA
>JAFEIL010000148.1 GCA_017495105.1 Emticicia sp.
CAATTGTTCTCGTACCATGGTCTCCTTGAATTAAAATTATCTTATTCGACGATGTATCGTTTTTAATGATTCCCCCAATTGCTTTTAACGCTTCCTTGTTTATATATCTTAGCTGCTCAATATAGTCATTCTTATTCCATAAATTAGCCTTAGAAGATGTTTTATAGTTATAATTACCATTTAAATCAAATAAAAATGGGGGATGCGGTGAAATTATATGAGCGAAAACAAATTTCTTACCACTTAAAGATGCTACTGACGGTAGTGATTTGAATAAATTTCTAATTTTATTAGCAAAACCTTTATTTGTAAAGTCCGAATAATTATCAGGTAGTAAAGCAAATATAGAATTATCTAAAAAATGAATAAAAAAATCATTATCTGGGCTTGAAATCATATCATCCTGGATACCATTACTAAGTGTTTTAAGTAAAATGTCTTTAGCAGAATATTTAATTTTTAAAGCATACCCCAAATCAAATAAATAGTAATTATATCCATTTGCCTTTAGGATTTCTGAGACTTTATTATTTGCTAAGTATAATTCAGTCTTTTCTTGTTGTAACTTCCCTTTCTCTATTTGATTAATATAATCTAAATTTAAGGTACTAGCAAGTGAAAAAAGTGTTTTATCATAATTAGAACAGGCGTTATCTTGAATATAAAAGCCCATTTTTTTTAATGTATCAGAAAAAGCCTTATTATCAAATTTGCAAAACGCATCTAAATTTTTATCTGACGTATACCCATCTAAGATTACATAATAAATATTGGGCTGATTATTACTTTGCTTAATGTCACGAAGTACCGTTTTTGTTGCTATGTTATCATTGGATTTAGATATACAGCACGAGAGAATGATATCTATTATTGGTAAAAATATTATTACTGTAAAAAAAGTGGTAGCAATTACTTTTGTTTGTTTACTATTTGAAAACCCGATTCGATAAAATAGTGTCACTAGTACAATAATCAAAATGATAATCAAATATCTATTTTTTCCTAAAAAACTTAATTCTCTACCACTTGCAAGAATTGTTATATGAATTAAATTATAAAAAAAAAGTAGGTATATAACCGCGGGTACAAGCAACCTAATATTATTAATACGCTTTAAAATTTTAAGAATCAAATATATAAAAGATGATAAACTTATGATTATAAGAACTGGAATCAGTAACATTGATGATTTTACTCTACTAACATTTTGTGAGTATAAAAAAACAACAGGGTATAATGAAAAACCTATTGCTATTAGAAAATCGGTTAAACCACTAATCTTTTTTTTCATATAAGTACAAATCTCTACTCATTTCAGCTATTGCTGTTTTCTCTATTAATTTAAATCTATCTTTAAAGGCAGTTTCAAAGTTATTTTGGTTATAATATTTTCTATGATGAGGTTTGGTAATCAACATTCGTTGAACCTGTATATCTTCAACATGAATGAATTCAATAATTAAGTATCTACAAGAATCTGCAAATAGTGCCACGATTTTTTCAAAGGTAATATCATCACTTATTACCAAATGATGAATAATAGCCAATGCCTGGATCAAATCTATATATTTAAGCCTGGCTAAAAAAGAGTTCCTTTCCTCATTTTTCCATCCTATTGATGGAGTTGGATTTGAGAAATTAATATGTAAAGGGAGTATTTGCGTATTTAGTCCTTCTTTACTTTTCAGAAATGAGCGTTCAACTGCAACCTCATCCATATCTATTGCGATAGTATATATTCCATTACTCGTTAATAATTCCGAAAAAGTGCCGTTATTTGCACCTATATCAACGGCTACTTTCACATTACTTAAAACATTTATATACTTATTAATTATTTTGACTTTTGCCTCTTTATCAATTAAATTATAGGTATTAAACTCATTGTACTTACCCCAAGTTGTTATAGGTTGATTCCAATTTAAATTCTCAATTACATTATTCAAATGAATAAATATATTTTCTAATTTTTTAGGCTTTAAATTATGAATTTCTCTTCCTCTTACTTCTATATTTTCTACTTTAGAGTGTAGATATAAATGAATTAAAAAGCCCCAATTAAAAAAGTCAGTAAAAGAGCAAAGGGAGACTGTTATTCTCAATGGAATTCCATCTATAAAATACCCCATTAGCTTTTGAAGATGAAAATTTTTCTTTGAACTTAAGAATAGTGGTGCAAGAAAATGCTTACAAAATTGGTAATATGCTTTCCAAGGACTACCGCTCTCGTAAATCTCGAATGATGTTAAATCAATTAATATTGGTTTTATTCCATAAAATTGAATATTGTATGCACTTGCATCTTTTAATATCATACCATATTTTAAGGCAATTTGGCATATTTTCAAAGTCAATAAAGCGGCTTCTTTATATTGAGAAAAAGACCATTCTGATGGATAAGATATGAAGGGTAGTCTTTTTGTGCGTAAAAAAAAATTAGAATATCCTTGACCAAGCTGTCCTTCTTCATCATTTATTTCATCAAAATTAATTATAAGATTTTCGGAAGTTAATCTCTCTTTTAAGCCCGATGTCTTAAAATGCTCAAAATGTTTGAGATAATCATTGCCAATGCCTCTGTAATAATGGAAATTATCAAAAAACAATATTGAAGCTGGGTCTCTAAAAGAAGCTAATTCCTTATTCATCATTTTTAACACCCCCTTTAAATATACGTTTAAATATATAAACAAGGTATATTTTAAATTTATTAAAAAATACAAGTATTGAAACAATTCCTGCAATAATAGCTTGAATTAGTAAACTTCCTGCACCCGGGTCAATATATAATAATATCATATTTTTATAATCTTACGTCCACTATTTTTTTATTCAAAAAAGATTTTTCATCATAAATTACTGCACTTTCTCCTTTATATAAATAATAATTC
>JAFEIL010000374.1 GCA_017495105.1 Emticicia sp.
AATCTTGCTCGTTCATAAGGATTGTCATAAAATTCTTTCTTTTTATCTTGAGCAAAAGAGTAAAGTGAAACGATAAACAGAATTAGAATTTGGTAGATTTGTGACATTTCTTTAAGATAAAACGTTTTTCTAGGTAAGATTAACTCTGAGCGAATGTCGCCCAGCGAAGCCTTCTTATTAATTTCACAATTTTTATGAGAAAGAGCAAATCTATTTATTTTATGGCTTTTTTTAAGCGTAAGGCGATTCCCCCGCTTGAAGATATTGCCCAATATTAAAATAAAGACCTTCGGATATTTCAATTTCTTTATGCCAATTAGTTATTTGCCAGTTTTCGTCTTTGGTAGCAATCATTACTTTTTTACTTTCTGAAAGTATCCAAATCACTTTTTCTACACCAAAATCTAAAAGTTTATCAGTTTTTAGGTTAATATAAGCCTCAGCAAATTCAAAATCTTCAAAATTAGCATCAATATCTATCTCAATCTGGATTTTGGGGGGCAACACTTGCATAATATTTATCAGCAGCTTTTAAAGGCAATTTTGAGGTTTCAAAAATAGCTATATCTGCCGATAAGTTGCTCTTATTTTCTAAATGTAAACCTCGTTCGTTTGTCATGATACGATACCTTTTCTCGTCAAGACCTCTAAACAAAATTCTCAAAATGTATTCAATAATTGTATTTTGCAAAGTACTTGCACCCATGATTTCACTACTTTTTTTGGTCCCATTCAATACTTCTCTATAACCTTTATAATAAATAGGTTTTCTATCAATGACTTCATAAATCAATGAGGCAGGATTTTTTTTACTGGAATTTTTGGGAGCTTTTTATGTGAATTTCTGACTGCTACCATATTATTTGATTTTGCTTTCGTAAATTTAAAACAAATAGTCTCTTTTTTTCAAATAAACCCTAAAATTCTTAACATAGAATTGCTTTCTTTGCAAATCATTGACCAAGAAAAACCCTTATGAAAAACAAAAACGCCATTATCGGAGCAGCATTTTTGATGGCAACTTCGGCCATTGGGCCTGGTTTTCTGACTCAAACTACGGTTTTTACTCAGCAACTAACTGCCAGTTTTGGCTTCGTAATTTTACTTTCTATTTTGCTAGATATTGGTACGCAACTTAATATTTGGCGAGTAGTTTCAGTAAGTAGAAAACCCGCCCAAGATTTAGCCAACGAACTTTTCTTTGGTTTGGGGTATTTATTGGCATTTTTGATTGTAGTTGGTGGTTTGGCGTTTAATATCGGCAACGTGGCAGGTGCGGGCTTAGGTTTTGAAGTACTTTTTGGCATTGATGTAAAAATTGGAGCAGTCATTAGTGCAATCATTGCGATTGGCATTTTCTTATCAAAAGATGCGGGCAAAGTCATGGATAACTTCACCAAGATTTTAGGTTTCTTAATGATTTTATTGATTCTGTATGTAGTTTTTGTATCAAATCCGCCAATTTTTGAGGCAGTTCATCGCACATTTATCCCACAAAAATTTGATGCTTTGGCTACCGTTACACTCGTTGGTGGTACAGTTGGTGGTTATATTACGTTTTCGGGCGTACATCGTTTGATGGACGCAGGAATTAACGGAGCAGAAAATTTGCCAGAAATTAATCGCAGTGCTACGACTGGCATTTTGGTCACAGCCGTTGTGCGATACCTGTTGTTTTTGGCTTCACTCGGTGTAGTTGTGGCTGGTTTTTCCTTGAGCAATGATAACCCTCCAGCATCAGTTTTTCAAAGTGCAGCTGGCGAAATCGGTTATAAAATTTTTGGGGTAGTTATTTGGTGTGCGGCCATTACTTCAGTGGTTGGAGCGGCTTATACGTCGGTTTCTTTTTTACGTACTTTTCATCCAAATTTCGAGAAATACAATCGCCAAATCATCATTGGTTTTATTGTTTTCTCTACAATTGTCTTTGTTTTTGTTGGAAAACCAGTTAAAACGCTTGTTTTTGTAGGAATGCTAAATGGTTTCATTTTACCAATTGCTTTAGGAATTATGCTCATAGCGAGTCGAAAAACTCGCTTGATGGGCAATTATAAACATTCCTTAATTTTACAGATAATTGGTTGGTTGGTAGTGGCAATCATGTCAACGATGGTAATTTATGGCATTGTTTCTTAGAAAGCCTCTCCAATTGTTGCATAAAAATTACCTTTACCATATGGGGAAAGGGCATAATCAAGACGAATGTTGAGGTGATTTTTTGTGGCAATTCTGAGTCCTGCCCCGTAAGTAAATTTAGGTTTGTTCAATCTTAAAAAGCTAGTTTCCTGACTGCCCAAAAATGCGATTGATCCAAAGGCCACTGCACCTAAACGTTTCCAAATTTCTTGACGGATTTCTTGCTGAATTATCAAAGAATTTTTATCTCTAAAATACCCTTCAAAAATCCCACGCATACGATACTGTCCGCCCAAATAAGCCAACTGATTGAATGGCACATCACCGATATTTGCAGTAAATACGTAATTACTAGCCAAAACAGTTTTTTTTCTCAAACTTTTATAATTAGCAATATCAGCTGAAATCTTCGTAAAATTTCGGTTTGCTCCGAAAATTCGGCCAGAAGGTACAACGAAAACTTCGCTAAAAACGCCTTTTTTTGGATAAAAAACTTGGTCACGGGTATCTCGCAAAATACTCATTCCCAGACCCAAAGTTCGAGACTTCTTGCTACCGTTTATTCGACCCGAAGCCAATTCTCCGCCATCAACCGTTGACGTAACATTATAATTTTCAAAATTAAGTCTTATCCCTAAATAAGTATTCGGATTAATAGCTCTTGATGCCAAAAGCCTTACACGTTCATAATCAGCACCATATTTTTCTTCGGCCACAAGATTTTCACCAATCCCCGAATAAATATAATTGTAGCGAAACCATCCATTTTCGGAAGCAAAATAGTATTTATTATTATGAGTAAAAGCTTTAAAAGGGAAGAAAATCAGAATCTGTTTGTTTTGGGTGTAAGTAGCTCCAAACGAAATCTGTGAAAGTTTTACCCCAATAGAATCTCTCAAAAAACCAAAAGTAGCCACACCGCCTACACCTCCACCAAATCGAGTTTCAGGCAATCTAAATATAATCGGCAAAGCAATAATATTTCTATTTCGTAATAGTTTCTTTTTTGTATAATCTTGTGCTGAGATAGTCTGAATAAAACAAAAAAATACAGAAAACAAGATGTAATACTTCATATAAAAAAGTCAAAAAATAAATCAATCACTAAACCATTTACGATAAAACATACTGTATGGTCTTAAACTCCTTAAATTGAAAAACGATTTGAAGTAAGATTTGTTTTTAACTTATTATAAACAATTAAATTATTGCTTTCTTTGGCGTAGTTCCCACAAATTCTTTCAAGTAAAAAGGCTCAAAATCAGCAACATTTTCAAATTTTTGTTGCTCAAAAGAGCAAGTTGCTAATTCCCCAATACTTTTAGCCGAAGGAAAAATAACTTGGTCTAAGAAAACGGCGTTTGGATTATTTCCCAAAATTGCACGACATTTTTCTGCTCCATCACCAAAGAAAATAATTTTATGATTTTCGAATAAATCGGCAAATGATGTTTCGTCAATGATTTTGGCTTGAGTTGGTTCTAATAGTTCAAGAGTATCAACTTTATAAACAGCACAATAAACCTCCATTCGTCGAGCATCAAGCATAGGACAGAGGAAAATTGATAACGGGCTACCGCCCAATTGATAATTGACAGCGGAGTGCCGCCCAGCGGAATGTCGCCCAGCGGAATGCCGCCAAGCGGAGTACCACCCAATTGATAATTGAAAAGCTATTGCTTCCAAAGTATTGATGGCAATCAAAGGTTTTTCAAGCGTGAAACATAATCCTTTGGCAGTAGAGACACCAATTCGAAGACCAGTATAAGAGCCTGGGCCTTTGGCAACAGCTATCGCATCAACATCTTGCAACGTCAAACTTGCGGTTTTTACTACGTGCTCAATGAGCGTAGTGAGCATTCCAGAAGAAGATTTTTCGTTATATAACTCACTGACTGAAAGCAACTTACCATCTTGATGAATGGCAGCCGAACAAGCCTTCGTAGAAGTTTCGATACTAAGAATTATGGGCATTAAATCTAATTTTGAATGAGTGAATTTTGAATGAGTGAATGAGAAATGATACTTTTCAACCATTCAGAACTCAAAATTAATCATTCACTCATTCACTCATTCACTCATTCACAATTTTATTTACTCCTAATTGCAATTACGGGGTCGAGGCGGGCGGCTTGCCATGCTGGTAAAATACCCGAAATCAAACCAATTGCACTTGAAATGACTAATCCTTTCAAGATATTTTTCGAAGTCAATACAATGTCAAGTGAGCCGAGTGGCAAGAAACTCAACAAATAGACCAAGAGAATTCCGCAAAGTCCGCCAATCAAGCACAGAAAGATAGATTCAAAAAGAAATTGATAGAGAATAAAAGAGTTTTTTGCCCCCAAAGATTTCTGAATTCCAACAATATTTGTGCGTTCTTTTACCGATACAAACATGATATTGGCAATGCCAAAACCACCTATTAGCAGCGAAAAAAGTCCAATAATTGTTCCTGCACCACCAATTACTGAAAATAATTCTCCTAAAGCAGCTGCTGCCGCTTCTGGTCGGTTAAGTGCAAAACTATCCTCTTCCGCTGGGCGTAAACCTCGTTTTGTACGCATCAGACCCGTTACTTCACCTTCTAACTCAAAAAGTCCTTCATCATTATCAAATCCCTTTAGAACAATATCGCCATAGGGTTCGCCAGAAGAAAATATTCGTTTATGTGATAAAAACGGAATAAACACTTTTTGGTCGGGTTCGCCACCAAAATCAGCAATTTGCTTACCTTTTCGCTCTTGTACTCCAATTACTGTAATATTTTGCCCTTTCATCTTAAAAGTCTGTCCGATTGGGTCAGAATCTGGAAATAAAGCATCGGCAATATCAGCCCCCAAAATACCAACGCTTCTTCCCGACTCTACTTCTTGTGGAGCAAAATACCGACCATTTATAATCGGAACTTCGGTAATTTCGGTAAAATCATAAGTAACTCCTTGACATAAAGCTTCAATACTATTATTACCTTTTTTGCAAGAAACACCTCCCGCAAAATCTATCATTGAGACAGCTTGGGCATTTTCGAGGTTATCTCTTAAATATTTAAATTCTTCGTACTTCGGTTCTGGGCGACGAAAATATTTCCACCAAGGATAATCACCACCTCCAAAAAACCACGGCCATTTTTGAACATAAATTACATTCGTACCAATCGAACTCAAACTCCCTTTAATATTCGATTCGAGCGAGTCAACCATAGTATAAACGCCAATAATTGAGAAAATCCCGACGGTTACCCCTAAAAGCGATAAAACTGTACGTAAAATATTTTCTCGCAAGGCGTTCATTGCAAAACGAAAACTCTCAAATATCAGTAGGAATACCTTCATATTTTCTTGTCCTAAAAGACAGTTTTTTTGAATTAATAATTTTACGAAAATAGGTCTGAGAAATAACTTTCGGAAATGAATTTCGTCAATCAGTAGTTTTTAGTAAATTAACGGCAAATTTCAAGGATATGTGGGGTTGAACTTCGCATTCATTAATCAACAATCTAATCAAGTATGAAGAAAACACTTTTACTCCTTTCCCTATTTACAGTAGTTTTTTCCTGCAAAAACAAACCTACTCAAACAACCGATGCTGTTTCGAGCAAATCAAAAGACTTATTTGTACTTTTTGAAGAAGACCCTAATCAAAAAGCATTTTTCTCTGACCGCAAAGGTGTAATTGGTCAAAACGGAATGGTAGCATCTGCTCATCCCGAGTCCTCAAAAGTGGGCGTTGAAATCATGAAAATGGGAGGAAACGCCATCGATGCTGCCGTTGCTACGCACTTTGCATTGGCTGTAGTATTTCCCTTTGCAGGAAACTTAGGCGGTGGTGGATTTGCTGTTATCAGAGATAAAAACGGCAAGGCATACACACTTGATTTTAGAGAAAAAGCACCACTAAAGGCCAATCGAGATATGTATCTAGATGCCAAAGGCGATGTGATTCAAGGACTAAGTTTGCTAGGTCACTTGGCAAGTGGCGTTCCTGGTGCTGTTGATGGAATGACAGAAATTCATAAAAAATTTGGAAAACTATCTTGGGAAAAGGTAGTTCAACCAGCCATTGATTTGGCAGAAAAAGGTGTAATTCTAACCGACCGTGAAGCACTTGGACTAAATAATAATAAAACGGTTTTCAGAAAAGTAAACGGAGAAAATACACCTTATTTTATGAATCCAGAAAACCGTGATTGGGTAAAAGGTGATTTATTGATTCAAAAAGATTTAGGAAAAACTCTACGAATTATTCAAGCGAATGGTCGTAAGGGCTTTTATGAAGGTGAAGTGGCCGATTTGTTGGTCAATGAAATGAAAAAAGGTGGTGGAATTATTTCACACGAAGACCTCAAAAAATATCATTCAGCTTGGCGTGAACCAATTATGGCCAATTACAAAAACTATAAAATTATCACAATGCCGCCGTCGTCGAGTGGAGGCGTGGCTTTAGTGCAACTTTTACGTTTTGTTGAGCCTTATCCTTTGCGTAAGTGGGGATTCAATACCGATTCGACAGTACAAGTAATGATTGAAGCCGAACGCCGTGTTTATGCAGACCGTGCCGAGTGGATGGGTGACATGGATTTTATAAAAGTACCGATGAAAGAGCTAATGAGTAAAAGTTATTTAGAAAAACGTTGGAAAGATTTCAATTTTGAAAAAGCAACTGATAGTAAAAATATTGGTGGCGGAAATATAACCGGAAAAGAATCGAATGAAACTACGCATTACTCCGTAGTTGACAAAGAAGGCAATGCAGTTTCGATAACAACAACACTTAATGGTGGTTACGGTAGTAAAGTTGTAGTTTCGGGAGGAGGTTTTTTGATGAATAATGAAATGGATGATTTCAGCATTAAAGCTGGTGTTCCAAATATGTTTGGTTTAATTGGCAATGAAGCCAACGAAATTCAACCCGAAAAACGTATGCTATCATCTATGACACCAACGATTGTTGAAAAAGATGGAAAGTTTTTGATGGCTGTTGGAACACCTGGCGGTTCAACGATTATTACCTCAGTTTTTCAAACAATTCTGAACGTAACCGAACACGGAATGACGATGCAACAAGCTGTAAATGCTCTTAAATTCCATCACCAATGGTTGCCTGACCGCACGGTTTACGAACCAAATGCTTTTAGTGAAAAAACAGTAAACGCTTTGAAATCAAGGGCTTATATAATTGATGCCCAAAAAGGTACACTTGGAAGAATGGACTGTATCATGCTACGCCCCGACGGCACACTCGAAGGTGCATCTGACCCTCGTGCAGACAATACGAGTGTGGGATATTAGAATGTGGAATTAAGAATGTAGAATTAAGAATGAATAAATAGAATTTACGAAAAATAAGCCATTCTTAATTCCTCATTCTTAATTCTTAATTATTTCCCAATAATTCCTTTTGCAATCAAATACGGGATTATTAACCAAAGTAAGCCTTTTATCAAAAAAAATAGAAAACCAGCCCATCCGAGCCGTTTAAACCATTGCTTAAATTTCGACTGTTCTTCCATAAAACTTTTTTACTGTTGTCCATCAACTATTGACGGTTGATTTTTTGTATAATTTTTCAACAAAAACATCAGTCCAATAGTTGCAATTAAAGAAAAACCTACGATTGATAGTGGCACATCATCCATACTTTCCAAATCAGCTTTCACGATTCCTATATTGTGCAAATACATAATCGTAATGGCAAAACCATTATTGAAAATATGGGCAAAAATCGGAACACGAATATTGCCAGTCCACAAATAAAAATAGCCAAATAGCACACCTAGCATCATTCTGGGCAAAATACCATAAAATTGAAAGTGAATGGCAGCAAAAATAAATGCAGAAACCCAAATTGCAACATGTGGATTGCCCGTTCCGAGCAATATTTTTCGCATGATTAAGCCTCTAAAAATCAATTCTTCTCCTATTCCAGCAATTACCGCAATTACAAAAAACGCCAGTAAAAACTGCCAAAAAGAAGTAAAATCTGTAAAAAACTTCGTGGTTTCAGCTAGTTTATCTTCCATTCCTTTCAATAATACTTCTAAATTTTTCAAAGATTCGGGAAACGAAACTGATTGATTGAGTTCCTGCAACCAACCATTGAAACCCATAAAAGCAATTTCTATCAAAACCACCATTCCGAAAACTGCTAAAGTTGGTACTTTCTCAAAATCGAGGTCTTTCCAAGATTTTTTTTCAATAATTCTCCAATAAAACCAAGCTGTGCCTATAAAACCCATAAATGAGCCCAAACCCTGTCCAAATATCATTCCGAGCCAAGCATTTGGTAATTTAGAAAAGTCGCCATCGCTATTCATAAAATCAGTTACTGATGCACCTGCAGCCATCATTACTAAAATCTGAATCACACTTCCTAGAAACAAAAAACCTATCAAAAATAGGCCAATGATTACAAGAAGCGACGAAGCTGCGGGGTTTTCACGAGAATCGGTAAGTTTCATAAGTTTTTTTGTAATTTTGGGGTAAAATTATTCAGTATTTCCTGCATTCGCAATGTTTAGGCCACTTTTGACTTTTTGAAAGGAATTATTAGCATTTTTTTATAGTTAACTTTTTGTAGGACAGGTTTGTATCGGAGTTGCGTCCAATCCTGTCTATTCGTAATACAAGCAAAACAGGTTAGAAACCTGTTTTACATCACAGAATATGGCAAAAATAGGTAATATAGATTTAGGAGAATTTCCACTTTTACTCGCTCCAATGGAAGACGTGAGTGACCCTCCTTTTCGTTTAGTTTGTAAAGAAAACGGTGCTGATTTGATGTACACCGAGTTTATTTCATCCGAAGGGTTGATTCGAAATGCAGCCAAAAGTGTGATGAAACTAGATATTTTTGAGTACGAACGCCCTATTGGTATCCAACTTTTTGGTAGCGACATAGAAACGATGGGTGAATGTTCACGCATAGCCACGTCCGCCAAACCCGATTTGATTGATATTAATTATGGCTGTCCAGTAAAAAATGTTGCGTGTCGAGGTGCGGGTGCAGCTTTATTGCAAGATATTCCAAAAATGGCGGAAATGACTGCCGCCGTTGTAAAAAATACACATTTACCAGTTACAGTGAAAACTCGTTTGGGTTGGAATGAAGAAACAAAGAATATTGGTGAAGTTGCCGAACGTTTACAAGATGTTGGTATTCAAGCACTTACCGTTCATGGACGCACTAGAGCTCAAATGTATAAGGGCGAAGCTGATTGGACTTTAATTGCCAAAATCAAAGAAAATTCACGCATCAAAATTCCTATTTTTGGTAATGGAGACATTGATTCACCAGAAAAAGCCCTTGATTACCGCAATCGTTTTGGTGTTGATGGCATCATGATTGGCCGTGCAGCTATCGGATATCCTTGGATTTTCAACGAAATCAAGCATTATTTCAAAACTGGACAAAAACTCTCTCCACCGAGTATCGAACAACGGGTTGATGCTGCAAAAAAGCACTTGGAGTTTTCGATGAAGTGGAAAAACGAACGACAAGGAATCTTAGAGATGCGTCGACATTATAGCAATTATTTCAAAGGCTTACCAAACTTCAAAGAATACCGAATGCGTTTGGTTCTTTCAATGGATTTCCAGGAAATTCTTTCAATTCTCAATGAAGTTTCAAGAGTTTATGAGGGCTTTTTACTCGAAAAACAAGAAATAAAAGTCGAATACGCGGGCATAGATTAATTCAAATGCCTCAATGATTAAATGAGTGAATAAATGAAAATTAAATCAACATTCTCACTCATTCTATCATTATCAATCACTAATTCTATCATTAAAAAAACTTACGTGAACAAAAACACCTTTACCAATCCTGAAAATCGAACATTAATTTCGTGGCTTTTATTAAGTATATTGGCCATAATGTGGGGTTCTTCTTTTATAATTATTAAAAAAAGCCTTGATGCTTTTACACCTGTTCAAATCGGAACAGTAAGGATTTTAGCGGCTGGATTGGTATTTTTGCCATGGATTATCTCCTCTCGTAAACAATTTCCAAAAGAAAAAACTAAATATTTCCTCGCCTCTGGACTTTTGGGCTATTTTCTTCCAGCATTCTTATTTGCTTTTGCAGGAAGTAAGATAAACAGTTCATTATCGGGAACTTTAAACTCAGCAACACCCCTTTTTGTGTTAATTGTCGGAGCAATTTTCTTCCAACAAATAATCAAACGTTGGCAAGTGGCAGGCTTAATATTGGGTTTTGTAGGAAGTCTAATTTTAGTGCTTTCTTCAAGTAAAGATGGACTTTCAATTAGCCAACTAAATCCTTACGCCTTGTTGATTATTTTGGCATCGTTGATGTATGGCTTTAATGTAAACATTGTTGGTAAACATTTGAGTGGAATCAATCCGGTTTTATTAAGTGGTTGGACACTTTTTAGCGTAGCCATTATCTCTGCCATTATCCTTTTTTCGACCGACTTTGTTTCTCGCATTAACTCAGATACCATGCAACCGTTGATAATGTTGTTGCTGCTTGGAGCAATCAATTCGGGCATTGCAGCTATCATTTTCAACTATGTTTTGCAGATTTCTTCACCTGTTTTTGCATCTTCGGTCACTTATTTAATTCCTGTTGTGGCTACCTTGATGGGGTTTATTGATGGAGAATCTATATCTTTTTTGCATTATTTTGGTATGACAATCATTTTGGTAGGTGTATATTTGATTAATAAAAAGTAATTATTGTTACAGATTGTTGTTTTTGGTTGAATGTTGTTTAAATATGACAAGTTTATCGAAAACGAAGTGCAACAACATCTAAACATTTTCAAACAAAAACTTCAGCCATGCTAAAAGCAATTATAAACGACCAAACTTTTGAAGTTTCAGACGAAAAAGGAGAAATTTTAGTAAATAATCAACCATTTACATGGGATTTTCGAGATATTTCTGATACGCATTTTCATATCATAAAAGATAATAAATCGTATAATGCCGAACTTGTAGAGGCCAATTACGCTGAAAAAATTTTTAGACTAAAAGTCAATGACAAAATTCATACCGTCAATCTCAAAAACCGTACAGATTTGATATTAGAAAAAATGGGTTTAAGTAATTCGGCATCAGCCAAACTCAACAACCTAAAAGCTCCAATGCCAGGCCTAATTTATGAAATGAAAGTCAAAGTAGGCGATGAAGTAAAAAAAGGCGATGTACTAATGATTTTAGTAGCAATGAAGATGGAAAATGCAATAAAAGCTGTAGGCGACGGGATTGTAAAAAGTATAAAGACAAACACTGGAGATAGTGTAGAAAAAGGGCAATTAATTATGGAATTTGAGTAAAAAAAGAAACTAAAATTATAATTTCTGACATGATAAAGCATAAGTG
>JAFEIL010000528.1 GCA_017495105.1 Emticicia sp.
GTTATAACCAGCCGTGCGTAAGTCTTCTGCTATTGTTGGAATATTGGGGTCGAGATAACCTTGATAGCTTCCTTTAGGTACTTTTTGGTCTTCAAAAGTTACCATATTTCCCATTCCAACTGCATGTGAATATTTACCCGTCAATAATGATGCTCTAGTTGGACAACAGCGACCTGCATTATAAAAATTACGTATTTTAATGCCATTTGTTGCTAATTTATCAAGATTAGGCGTGCTTATTTCGCTCCCATAACAACCAATATCAGAAAAGCCCATATCATCGGCCATGATGAAAATGATGTTTGGGCGGATAGAAATAGCTTGCTTTTTGGTCAAAGCCAATAGACCAAGTAATATGGTTAATCCTATTAGAAGGCTAAAAAAATAAATTCTTTTTCTGAATGTTTTCATTGATTTAATAAGTTAATTCATTTTCATACCCCAACTATTCATTTCTTCTTTTTTTACTGGCAAAGGTGATATTTCGAAAGTATTTGGACTTTTACCTGTATAAATAATGGCAGATTGCCCTTTTTTTAAATTCAGTTCAATGAAACCTGCTTGGTGTTTTATTTTGACAGATTTTGGAGCAACTATTTTTAAATCACCTTCAAAATCGGTTTTAATGATGCAAGGTTCACCTGCCAAACTTTCAATTTTCATAAATTTAGTTTTTCCCTCTTTTCGCATAGCACTTATCAAAAATGCACCTTCGGTTCTTAAATTATAAAAACGGGCTTCTGTCCAAGTAGAAGGCATC
Organism: Emticicia sp.; assembly: GCA_017495105.1. GTDB lineage: Bacteria > Bacteroidota > Bacteroidia > Cytophagales > Spirosomataceae > Emticicia. Next base: position 761 of record JAFEIL010000528.1, read on the forward strand.
GCTGGGAAAACACGGATTTTGCCACCCCAATCCTGCAGATACATGTCTAACATACTTCTTGAAGCCGAAATTGGTGATTCAAAAGTTGGATTTTCTCTTTCGCTGTAAAAGGTATTTGGCGTGGCCGTTGGTGTACGTTTAGGTGCTGGAGGTTCAGCAAATCGTGGAAGTAATTCAAGCGACCTCTTGAGCCATTTCAAAGCATTGTCGCCTTCGCCAACGGCTGCCCATAATGAAGATGCCCCTGAAAATTTATAGATACAGTTATCACCATCTAAATCGGTAAAGTGTTGGATAGATTTTTTCATCATCGAAATTCGCTTTGATTCGTTTTCAACATTCATGTCAAAAAGCGGAAAAATTGCAAAAAGATGGCTATAATGCCTATGAGGCTTGTCAAAAGGAACATTTTTGCCAATCATTATACCATTTTCATTGATGTTATAATCTTGTATTTTGGATAGCATTTCTTTCCAACGTGGGAGCAATGGTTCTTCAATTTTTAAACGTTCGGCAGTAGCGATTAAAGTTTTAAAACCCCAACGTGCCAATGCTATATTTAGACTTGTTTCTTTCGCATTGCCGTATTCGTCTGAATAAGTATAAGGAATATGATAAAGTCCATCCTCGCCCAAATACAATATCCGCATATAAACATTGAATGCTCGTCGCATGAGTGGATATATAGAATCTCTCAATTGTTTTTCATTAATACTTCGCTGATTATGAAGATAATACATCTGCATAAGCCAAGGCAAAACGATGATATTCAATTCTTTATCATTATTTTTATCGTCTGACAAAAACAAAGGTGCGTACAAATCATCATAAGCAACAGGATTTCTTATTCCTGCACAATCTTCCTGAAATTCTGGTGGGACATTCGCAATCATTTGGTCTTGGTGCCTTTCGAGTAGTTGATATAGATTGCTTTCTAAATCAAGATGATTCGTAATTCCAAAAGTAAAATAAGTAAGCTGTACATTGAGATTCATCCATAACATTGGCCATGATGTAGGTTTAAACCAAGGCCCCAATAGGTCAATGACAGGACGATTCGGATGAGTCGCACTCCCTAATTTGTATAGTTGAATCCAATAAAAACTCTCCAAGCGAGCATCGGGAAAAGTAGCGAAACTTGCAGGATAGTAATTATGCCACCATTTTCGGTGTGATTTTTCTAATTCTGGAATTGATTTTTTTTGTCCAGCTTTGATGGTAGCAATGGCATCTATTGCTGAACCAAAGGCAGGCTTTCGGTATTTTCCCCATCGGTTGGCGACTGACAATAAAATAGTTCGAGAACCATCAGCTTTTGTATCATCACTCCACGAAGTGGCATAATCATCACCCATTAATAATGGCTGGGTCACTGTTTCAATACCATTGCTTCTTTCAACCAAAAATGGTGGATTTTGAACATAAGGTACATTCAGCTCCAAACCCATTGCACGCTTGGCAATATACCTTGCACTTTGAGCTAATTGAGGACGAAACTTTATCTTTACAGCCTTTTCGCCACCTGTAGTTTTTACATTTAAAACTATCAACTCATCATCTGATGGCACAAAACAACGAAACGAAATGCTACCTAATGTAGTGGTTAATTCACCTCTGATTTCAGCATTCCATAGGTCGCAACGAAAATTAGACTTTGTAATTTCTCCTTTGGGCGTTAGCAGCAATTGTCCGATTGGTAATCTACTGGTTTCATAAGCACTTGAACCTTTCGTTCGATGGTCATAAACGTCTGTCCTTCCGATTTCAAAACGCAAAGAATTTGCTTCAATATCGTCTTTGAAAACAATTGCCCCTAAAAGACCATTGCCAATAAATGCTCCTTCAAAATAATCAGCAGGAAGTTTGTTCCACACCAAATCATGCTGAGCCATAAATTTAGGCCAATCAACATTTAATTTTACAGAAGTATTTTGTTGAGCCAAACACGGTAATGATATAAATTCTATGAGAATAAATAAGAGAAGCGTTGTTTTTTTCATAGAAAATATTGTTAAGTTAATATTATAAAGATAAAAAAAGAGGATATTACCACACAGACCGATTGGATTAAAGTTTCTTTTTTTTAAATATTTTCAATTTATTTGACAGGAAACATTCTCAACATCACAATTCCATGATGGCGAATTTCAGTATTGAATAAACCATTAAATGTTCCTAATTCTTTTTGACGCCAAACATCTCTTAACTTATATTTACCTTTTAAGTCAATTTTGGTAAAATCAAAAGTATAATTTTTAGCTTTTTCATCGCCCCAACGAAAATATGTTTCGGGAGTTTTACCAAAATTGGCAATATTAAATAATCCAACTGAAATCGAGCCGTCTTCCAAAGGTTTTGCCCAAATCTGTACACCATTTTCATCAGATAAAAGTCTGGCAGGCTTACCCAAAGGATCTTGATTAATTTCAATTATTTCGTCATTTGTTAATAAGTTTAGCGTAAAAGCATCTAATTGTTCAATCGGGCAACCAATCAGTAAAGGTGCTGATAGTAAGCTAAATAGGCTTACGTGGCTATACTGCTCATCGGGTGTTAGGCGGGTTGGATGAAGTTCAGAACCAGTCGTAACATTTCCTAAAATCATCATATCAGGGTCGAGCCAATGCCCATGTCCACCATAAGGACTCCATTTGTCAAGTGTAAAAGCCGAAACATAAAGACTTAACCAAGAATCTCGAATATCAGGGCCTGTGCGGTAAGTGTTTGTCAATCTTACCCAATCTTTCACATTTGCAAATGGGGCAGAATTCGAAATACTGTAAATAATATCTCTTCCCGAATTTTTTAGTGCTGAGGACATCCTTTCGGTAGATGGTACTTCGATTCTCCAATCGTATTTTAAATAATCTACTCCCCATTCAGCCATTTGTTTGGCATCGTTTTCTTCAAAACGATATTTTCCGACGTAGCGAAAGTCTCGCTTATTTTTCTTAATGGAATCTGTTATTTTTCCATCGGCAAAATCTGATGTACCGCCTATGTATCCTGCATAACTTGTTATCATTGGCGTAGAATAAACCCCAAGTTTTAAACCCAAACCATGAATATAATCTGCCATTTCCTTAAAGTTTGGAAATTTTTCGTTGGGCTGAATAGCATTAAAAGTTCCTCCTCGTTGGCCTTGCCATGCATCGTCAATGTTAATGTAAGTCCAACCATGTTGGTTGAGTCCCATCTTTACCATGGCATCGGCTGAGGCTATTACTTTTTCTCGGTCAATATTTCTTGCCCATGAATTCCACCCATTCCACCCTATTGGGGGAGTAAGTGCAATTGTATCGCCGATAATAATTTTTAATTCTTTTGTGGCTTCACCGAAGGCATTTTTAGCCGTTAGAGCACTTATATAAGTACCTTTTTTAGCTACTTTTCCAGTAATTAGTCCAGTTTTTGAGTCAAATGAAAGCCCTTGTGGTAAGTTTTTTGCCAAAAAACTCATTGGTCGTTCGCCAGTTGCAGCAATTGTATAAAGGAATGGATTATTGGGTCTTGCCCCAAAAAGTTTTGGTGAATTGATTTTAGGTTTTTTGTCAGGTTGAGGCGTTAAAATATATTTTTCATCAACATTAGGCGTATTTTTAGGAATAAAATCATCTTTCATTTTAAACTGTGCATCCGCCCAATTGGAATAAGACCTGTTAAATCCTTTTTCTTCAATAGTTACCAAAAGACCTAATCGTTTAATTCCTGTCAAATTAACTTTTACGGTTTTTGGTTCATCACCTAAATTCATTTCACCACTTTCAAACAAAATTTTTCTATCGGCAATTACATAAAATTTGAGTGGTAAATCTTTCACTCCTTTATCATCCACGCCAACAATTGCTGAAAATTCAGTTGCATGTCCATCCAAGAAGAATGACAAAACACTAGTTGAACTTACACCAATACCATGTTTAAAAAGTTTTCCATTCATCCGAATAGAATCTCCTCCCGCATTTGTTTTGGCCAAAACCGACGGAATTCCTTCCGAAAACGACTTAATTGGTAAATCATCTAACCAAATTGCCTTTGGCTTTTGGGCTAAAAGGCTTATTTGACAAATACAAGATATTAGTAGAACTAAAACAAATCTATTCATTTTGATAATTATTTTGTTGTATAAATGCTTACTGCTATAATTATTGGTTCTTACATTCTTCCAAAACCAAAACTTTTAGAATCATCGGAGTTGGTATGCTAATCCACAAAAACTGAGCGTTTTTTAATTTATTGACTACTTTCTTAATTGGCCAGATTCATCATTTATCAATGCCCATTTACTAAAATTTCTTTCTACCGATTTGCCATCAATAGATTTTATAACCCATTTATTTAAAGGGGCATTGACATCGTAAGTGATGATTTGACCATCTGAGAATTGAAATTGGGTTTTTAAGAGCTCATTATTTGGATTTGATTTTTCAAGATTTGCCAATAAATCTTCAGCTTTCGTGTCTTCAAACATCAACATCAAACTTATATTTTCGGTGGCGTAAACTGCAATTTTGACATTGTTATTTCCTTCATAAACTGCCCAATTGTTCCTTTTTAAAATGGGCAAAAAACCTTTAGGCACAAAGACTTTGCCCGAAGCACACGCAAAGTTTTTATAAACACCCGTATTATTCCATTTCATAAAATCGTTTCCTTTTCCTGTCAAATGAAAGGTTTCGGGTAATTTATCGGCCTTGTCATTTAGAAAAAGCGTAGTTGGGCGTGCTATGACTAATGAGTTTTTGCCTTGATTCGCCCCGCCTGCTGAAAGCAAAAAGTGCTTGCCCGCCGTGAATATTTCTGGACAAGATTTTTTGCCGTGACCTAATTTTACGAAATAGCCATTTCCTTTGTTAAAGATAACTTCTACCACTTTATCAGCAGGCCGATATGGCATGCATGAACCCACTAGGGCGTGAACTTCTGCATTTGAAATATCAGAATTAAATGATTCTATCGGTGCATAACTCAACCAAGATTTAATAAAAACAGACTGATAGTCAGTGGTTAATTCTTGAATTTTAGCTTTTTCATAACGCCTACGCATGGGTGGATAATGCCTTAATTTGTAAGTTCCCAGGGCATAAGTCCAATTCATGTAATCCAATACATTGCGTGCTTCAGCACTCACTTTTTCAGAAGCAAAAGCTTCTAAATTGAGCAATGCTGCGATAGTATAACCAATATATGGAATCGAATTGTATTCGTACAAACCATTGGTTTTCATACGGTTTAAATACGCTAGAATCTTTACCTCCATACCGTTTGCGACGTTGTCGTAGGTTGGTGACAAAGTACCGTGAAGCATCTTCCAACGGTTTTTTAGATAACGAGAACCTTCGGTCATCAAAATATGATTTTCAGTATCGGCCACTAAACCCAAAGTACCTGGAGTGGCTCTTCGGTATTTACCACCTTCCTCGATGAGCAATGTGTTTATCAAATGCTCTTTAGTTTTAGGGTAAAGCAAATCCGGTTGATTGTCGAACAAAAACAGGATGGTGGTCAAGGGCATGAGAGTAAAATCATAATCGCCTTTGGGGTTCAGTGCCCAATTCGATCCCGTTACGCCCCGAACTCTCATTTGTTGGATTGCATTGTTTACAGTTTCGATGTCTTGTTTCAGAAGTAGTTTTGCTAACAGAATTCTGGGTGTATTACTCCGTTCGCTCAGTTTATCGAAATTGATTTTTTTGCTGGCAAAGGATTGATAAACCTGATTTGCCAAGTCAGCGTTTTTCTTCCACGCAATAGTTCTTTGATGCGGTATTTGCACCATTGTCTGACTATTGCTTTGTAATGAAAACAATGAAATAGTTAGGTAAGTCAAAAGGATAACTCTCATTTACGGCTGATTCTTTTTTATATTATTCTATTTACCCTAAGGATGAATTGTGCCCTAAAGTAAGCCATTCAGCAACTCAACTTCTATATTCTTGATTTTGTAGTCAATCGTGATTATGTCAAAGAAAAAGTACAAGATTTTTTTGTACTATTTCTTGTTTTTTTGTTCCCAAATTTGGTATTGTTTTTTTAAATCCTTCACGAGTTCTGGATGAGCTGCAGCCAGATTTTTGGTTTCGCTAGGATCTGCTTCTAAATCCACTAAAAAAAAATTATCCGCATCTGTCAATGTTCCTTTTTTGCTGGTATCTTCAGGATTTGCATGTAACTTCCATTTCCCTTTTCGAGCTACCCACGATTTTCTGAAGGCCCAACAATAGCCTTCTTCATGCTTAGAAGTTTCTTTTGAGTCATTTATAACAGAAATCAAACTTTTTCCATCTAAATCTTTTTGCTGAATTTCGATATTGCAATATTCTGCCAAAGTTGGAAACCAGTCAGTATTGACGGCCATTTGATTTCTAACTTGTCCTTTCGGAATTTTGCCCGGCCAACTAATAATTGATGGTACACGAATTCCACCTTCAAAAAGACTAGCTTTTGCACCTCGATAAATACCAGCATTACCTCCGCCAAAATGAGCTCGTTCTTCGGTAGAATAGCCATTGTCTGATTGAAAAACAATAATGGTATTTTCTGTTAGTCCAAGATCCGAAACCTGTTTGAGCAATTGACCTACTTTATCATCTAAGGTGGACATAAAAGCAGCGTACAAATCTCTCGGATAAGCGAGCCCTTTTTTCTGATAATAATCTAGCCATTTGGGGTCACCTTGGTAAGGATAATGAGGCAGATTTATAGCAAAATACATAAAAAATGGGCTTTTATTTGTTTTTTTCATAAATTGACTTGCCTCTTTCACCATTAAATCAGGAAAAAATTGACCAGGATAATGTACCTCCTTTCCATTTCTATATAAGTCGTGCTTGTTAGGGCCATTCCAATAAAAAAAGTGTGAATAGTTATCAATGCACCCAGCTAAATGTCCAAATGAATGATCAAACCCTTGGGCATTCGGACTCATTTCGGGAGTGTATCCCAAGTGCCATTTGCCAATATGAGCGGTTTTGTAACCTGCACTTTTAAAAAGTTCGGCCATCGTATAACGATTACCTGGCAATCCATCTGCTTTATTTGTTTCTGAGGCATTGTTGGGTAATCCTGCCCTTTGAGGATTTAGACCTGTGAGCAATGAAGCTCTTGAGGGCGAACATACTGGCGAAGCATAGAACTGCGTAAACATCGTTCCATTTTTTGCCAAACGGTCAATATTGGGTGTTTCTAAATCCTTTGAACCATAACAGTTGAGATCGATTGCCCCTTGGTCATCGGAATAAATGATAATTACGTTGGGTTTAATTTGTGCATTGGCTATTGAAATGGTTAAGCATAATAAATAGGAATGTATTATTGTTTTTAAACTCATTTTTAAAATATTGTCTTGTTTAAAATTAAGGGGTCTTGAATAATACAATCCAGCTACTTTTTGCCAATTTCTGATTGTTTTTAAATCTCTTTTCATAGCTTTTATAATATCTTTCGAATCAATCTTTGGATTTCTATCCCCACTTTCCTTGTTCAAAAGCCAGTTGAAATAAAAACTACTTTTTCAATTAGAAAATAAGTCCATATAATGTTGAGGGCTATCAAAAATGCCACCGCTTTGATCATAAAAAGTGTCATCTATTTTATAAACACCATTTTGAGATTTAATCCAAGAGGCATTTGATTTGGGGTGGTAGGTCATCAAAGTTTCCCATCGTTTATAATATTGATGACCATTTGTTTCTTGTAAACCAATTTCCATACCTGGAAATGGAAGTAAGCGAGCAGCAATTGTTTTATTCCAATCTACTAAAATAGGGTTTACTGTGAGGTCTGCACAAAAGCAAGGCACATTTTTTTCATTGGCATAATCAATTATTTTCAAGGTCATGCTAAGTGTTTTTGCAATTGATTTTACGACGATAGCAGAATAACCTTGCTCAATTCGGCGAGCGGTTTCTTCAACTGTATGTGCACTTTCGTCAGCAGCTATTCTAACCCCCAAATTACCCACATAACTTTCGTTACTTTCAGGCAAAGGCTCTTCTATAAGAGCAATCTGTTCGAGTGCCCCAATTTTATTTGCATGGTCTATGAAACGCAAAAGCGTTTCTTTTTGCTCATATCGACCATTGGGGTCAAAATAATAGGGTAGCTTCCCACTTTTGGTGTAAGGGGTTTCAAAATGTCCAATTGCTTTATGAACTTGAGTTAAAAATTCAATGTCTTTTTCTAACATTTCTTTTTGTGTACCAGCTGAACCCGTTTTTAGTTTCATAATAAAATAGCCATTCTCGGCGGCAGCCTTGATTAGTTGTGGGTTAGAGCCTACACTAAATGATGGAATACTAGCTACTTTTGTGTGTTTGTAAGAAAGCCCTTTACGATATTGATCGGGAATCAATGTATTGAAATTTGAGATATTGTTTTCTGCGGCATAAACCAACCAAGCTGCATTATCTACTGCTACCAATGAATTGAGAGCAAAGGTTTTGCGGAGGTCTGAAATGCCGGTTATTTTTTTGCCATATGCTAAAACTTCAGGTAAAATTTGTTCTAGAAGATCAATTGGATTGGTAAATACCGTGCCCTTGATGATTTGCAAGGCGTACTCTGTCATAGCATACATCAAAGAATTACCTGCACTTTCTGAATGAGAGGCCGCCACTCTTGCGTCAGACCATAATACGCCTTGGGTTGCCAATCCAATTTTTTTTATGCCTGATTCTGTTTCCAGCAAAGCAACAGATTGCCAGCTATCTGTAATTGCACTTCCTTTAAATCGGTATGGATTTAAAGGCTCTCTTTCAAAATTAGAATCAACTCGCTTAATCTTTATGGGTTTATTTACATTCACTTTAGTAGTTGAATCAATCGGGATTCCAGCAGCACCTAAAATAATAGCAGAACCAGTAGATTTTACAAATGTGCGGCGATTAATGGCTATATTTTTTATGTCATTCATATTTTAAATTTCTTTTGGAATAGCATTTAAAGTGTACCAAGCTTCTCCTGACCAAAGGCTTTGATTTTTTTGGTTTTTGATTTGATTTGATAAGCTAAAATAGACAACATGCTTTGGTTTCAAGTTTGATAATTTTACATAAAGTTTCTTTCTGTCTTTTGAAATAGTGATTTGAGTTGGGTTGAGGTTTACTAAATCCATTTTGGGCCCACCGTAATTTTTGGTTGGCAAGTACCACCACTGTTGAATATTAAGATCTGTCTCTTTTAAGGTTAAATTAGCCTTCAGAGGTTGAGTAAATTCAATTTCAAAACCATCATGCTTGGCTTTTACGGAAAGTATTTCAAAAGTAGGTTTATTATTGAATTTCATACACTGGAGTCCACTCAACCTATTGTTCCAACTCCAACCTCCTCCCATCATTCCTACTTCACCGATATATAAATTTCCGTCGGGGCCCCAACGAAGACGATTAACACCTGCTTCAAATCCCTGCGAAAATCGGAATACAGCTCCTTGATATTGCCCGTTAATTTTTTCTAAATAATCTCGATTGATACCTCCAAAAGTAACATCTCCATGCAACATTTGACCTTTATATGTGCCTTGGTGAATGAGGACGGGTTCTGAAGGTGAGTTTCCTATTTCATGTTCTGGTAACCATATAGCAGGCATGGCCATTTCAGGTGCTGGAGCATTACTTAACCATCCCCAAAACATACCATGATACTCTCCTTTTTTTACATGTATTAGTTTATTGGCAGGAAGCCATTGCCCTTGATTGTCAGTGATAAAAATTTCATTTTCAAGGCCTAAACCAATTCCATTTGGTGTTCTTAATCCAAAATTTACCACTTCAAAACTTCCATTTTTAGAAATCTTTATTGTTTTTCCTCTATCTGGCAATTGTTTCACTTCAGGTTTTAGTCGCATGGCCATAGATAGTGTAGCATAAAAATATCCGTCTTTATAGACCAAACCAAAAGCAAACTCGTGAAAATCTGCAGAAACGCTCCAACTATTACAAACTACTTGATATTCATCAATTATCTCGTCACCATCTAAATCTATTAATTTTGTTAACTCTTGTTTTTGTAAAACATAAATTTCACCATTTACTACTTCAATACCCAAAGGCTCAGCCAAACCAGAAGCTATCCGTTTGACTTTTAATTTACTAGAGTCATTGGAAGATAAACCATCAATTATATACACCCCCCCAATTTTATCCCAAGTTGTGACTAATAAACGCCCATCAGGCAAAAATGCCAATCCACCAACTCTTGGCTTGAACGTGGAGTTATGTAATGAAATTAAATCAAAACTAGGGTGAACTCCTTCAAGTGGTGCCCCAAAACCAGGTGAATTTGGAACCGAAGACTTTATAATAGTATTTTGATTTAAACTTTTAACGCTAGCAGTTTCTTTAGGCTTCAAAGTAAAAACGAAATCAATCATTTGGCTGAGTTCATTCTCGGTTAGGCTAGGATGTGGATTCATCCTGCCATTACCCCAAATGCCTGTACTTCCTTTTTTTATTTTAATAGCCAAGTCTTGTTTTGACTCTTTAGTGTTTTTATATTTTTGTGCAATTCTTTGAAATGATGGTCCTACTTCATCAGTATCTAATTGATGGCAGGTAAAGCAGTCATTTTTATTCATTAAGACCTTGCCTTCGTGAATATTTGATAGTTTTGAAATAGGTGGGGATTGTTCTGGAAGTAAATTATAATTAACGGTTAAAGCCGTCGTTCCATTTGGTTTTAATAAAAAAGAGGTGTCAGG
>JAFEIL010000554.1 GCA_017495105.1 Emticicia sp.
AGCCTGCATTGATAACAACAGTCAAGCTCAAAGAACGCTTATAAAGCTTCATTTGGGCTTTGCGAAGAGCATCTGTTCGAGATATTCTAGCAATGAGCAAGAAGTGGAAGAAATGATTAATGATGGTTTCTTGAAAATATTTAATAATCTACCTAAATACGATTCGACACAACCATTTAAGGCGTGGATTCGAACAATTATGGTCAATACCGCTATCGATTATTACAGAAGTAATAAAAAATACCAACTCAATGTTACAATCAATGAAATAGAACTAACTGACTTCAACGAAGACGTAATTAGTCAACTTTCGGTTGAAGAAATCATGGGGCTTGTAAGTAAGCTTTCGCCCATGTATCGCATGGTTTTTATGCTTTATGTTGTTGAAGGTTATAAACACAAAGAAATTGCCGAGCGTCTCGGAATTCAAGAAGGTACATCGAAATCGAACCTTCAAGATGCTCGGATAAAATTACAAGAAATGATACGTATTAATTATCCTCATTTATTTGATATTTACGCAGTGAGAAAAAATAAACTCAATGAAAACTGACGAATTTGACGAGGCTTTTCGACGCAAAGTTGAGAACTTTCACCCACCTTTTAGTGAAGACGAAATCGACCGAGTTCAAGGATATGTGAAACAACAAATTCCTCTGAGTCTTTGGCAACGCTTTGGGCATGTCTTGACCTATTCGGTTGGGACACTCATAATCTTAACTTTATTAACAACAACCATTTTTCAAGCGAATGAGAACAAATCTTTACTAAATAAAATTTCAGAATTAAACAAGGAATTAAAGCAACAACCAACACAAACAGTTGTTAATGGTAAGTATTTGCCGATTGTTGTCGAAAAAATCGACACAGTTTATGTTGTTAAACACATTAAACATAAAATTACCATTGATGACTACGAAGAAGACATAGTGACACAACCACGCATAAATAGTATCGAAGAAGCTTCTTCTGAAAATGATATTGAAATTTCAGAAAATATGGTCATTGCTTCAAATAATCAAACTGAAAAATCTATTTCAACTCTAGATAAAGTTGGAATTATCAAGGAGAATTTCCGTAAAACTAATAATCAAAATAGAATTAATGCCAACAATAATGGCACCATTGAAAAGAAACAATCTGAGCCAATAACACAACAAAATGGTTTTATAAACATAAAGTCGGGCTCAAACTCCAATAATCAAACTGCTTCAGAAGAAAATGATAATAAGAAAAGAAAATATACGAGCCAAATTACTGTTAATCAGCCTATTAACAACTCTACAAATCAGCCAATTTTAAAGGAAGTAAGCTCAAATATAATTGTTTTAAAAGATTTAAAAAGTAGAGGCTATCATCCACTTGGTTTATCTCCAGCTATTAGTTTTGCTGACCGTCAGCTTAAAACCGAAGGTGGTGTTAATTCAAGTCCAAAAAAATCTAGTTTCAGAATGCCACAAATCAGTTTGCCGCCACTTAAATACCGAATAGGTTTAGGTAGCAATATAGACAATTCGCAATTCGGCACATGTATTCTGACCGAAGTTTTGTTTAGCAAACATTGGAGTATCACAACTGGTATAAATGTAAGCTTTTTAGGTTTTGAGAATTTCGGCGATGAAGATGACTTTAAACGTAAAACCGAAAAAGATTTCCGTAAGCAGCATGACTTAAATTTACCTTTGAGTTCTCCAATCAAAGATATTGAGGCCCATCAGGTTCTTTTCAGAATCCCGCTTTATCTCAATTATCGTCTTTTATTACGAAAAGATTTTACTGTATTATTCTCAACAGGCACAGATTTTGATTTATATCATCGACAAATTACCTCTTTTTCACACCATGATTACATAAAAGAAAACCAGCAAGAAGGCCTTGCCGAAAGTATAAAAGTCATTCCTTACAACAACTGGATGTTATCAACTGGCATCGAAAAACGCTGGAAACGTTTTTCGGTTCAACTAAGTCCATATGTTTCCTACCAATTTAAGCCGCTTCCTTACCGAAACAACGACTGGATGTTTGGTGTGAAACTTAATGGATTTTATAGAGTGAGTCGCTAAGGCATCAATAATAATTTTTGTCGGCTTGAAGCACGTTTCTAAATTGTTAAAAATAAGAAATAAATTGTTTTTTAAGACTGCTCTCAGAAGCAATAAAGTACTGATAATCAACAAATTAAAAAACAAATAATTGTTTCTTAATTTTGTTATAGCATTTACTCCAATAAAAAAATGACAGTCCTACTATTTTATTGAAAAAAATTAACAAAGACAATAATAATGCTTTTTAATGCGTACAAGAATATGAAACTGTGAATGTTGTAATTCTTTTCAAAAATTTTATAAAACTTATTCTTTCAGTTCTATTCACCTTTGATATTTTAAGGTGTACTTTTCTCAAAAAAATTAATAATAAAGATTTTTACAAAGTTTTATATAGAATCATCCAAAATATTTTTTTTAGCTTAATCATTTAAACACAATGCTTACACAAGAATCAATCACAAGAAAAGACTTTTTAAGGAGTATGGGTTTGGGCGGTTCAGCCTTGTTGGCGGTACTCGCATCGTGCAAAAATGCTAGTGATGTTGTACTTCCAGTCGGAGGAATTACGGTAGATTTATCAACTAAATTACTAACTATTAATAGTTATGTTTACAGTAATGGTGTCATCATTGCACGCACCGCATTAGGCAATACTGCAAACTCATTTGTTGCCGTAGCACAAGCGTGTACTCACGCAGGCACAACAGTAGTTTTTCAAAGCAGTGGCAAATTTTATTGCCCAAATCACGGTGCAGAGTTTAATACAAGCGGAGCCGTAACACAAGGCCCAGCTACTAAAAGTTTGAAAAAATATATGGTTGCAGTAAGTGGAACAATACTCACTATTTCTTAAATCCATTTATAGAGGGAAGTTTCTTTTATAAAACTTCCCTTTCTCGATAATTATAACTTTTTATCATGAAAAATACATACCTCCTCTTTTTATTTTTATTAAGTGTCGCAGTTAAGGCACAAGATGACCCGATGGATGTGCTTGAAAAAAACACTAAACCCACCACGACATTTGCCATTGCTACGTTCAAATCAACGAGAGTTATTAATGGACAGTCGGTTGAAACAATAGCTAAACGTCACTTAGATTTTCGTATCGCTCACCGTTTTGGAGCTTTAAATACAGGAGCATATAATTACTTTGGTTTAGACCAAGCCACTATGCGTATGAGCTTTGAGTATGGCATAACCAATGATTTGATGGTAGGAATTGGTAGAAGTACAACCCAAAAAACGTTTGATTATTTTGGAAAATACAAATTACTCAAACAATCGAGTGGAGCCCACATAATGCCTGTGAGCATCACGCTTTTTGCCAGTATTGCTGCAGTTTCGTTGAGTACAAATCCCGAAAACTCTTTTTCATCACCAAGTTTTGCTAATAATATAGAAAGATTGAGTTACTGCAGTCAAATTCTGATAGCAAGAAAAATCACTGATGGTTTTTCATTACAAATCAGTCCAACTTATCTGCATCGAAACAAGGTTTTCAGAATCAACTCAAGCGACGCCAACGAGGTGCTTGAACCCAATGATATTTTTGCGATTGGATTCGGTGGTCGATATAAACTTAATAAACGTACCTCTATCAACGCAGAATATTTTTATCGACTTCCATCATTCAACGACCAGTATAAACTTAATTCAAATTATCATAACTCACTTTCGGTAGGTGTCGATATTGAAACAGGTGGACATGTTTTTCAACTTCATTTTACCAATTCTTTAGGTATGATTGAAAAACAATTTATTGCGGAAAATACAGAATCTTGGACTAACGGTGGAATTCATTGGGGTTTCAATCTTTCAAGAACATTTAGTTTTGACAAAAAGAAGAAGAAAGATAATTGGTGATTCTTTGAAAGTTAAATCATAATCAATGGCTTAACTAAGCACCGAGAAACTAGTTAGTAAATTAAGACGGTACGCCACATCGATAAATTACTGATTATCAACAAAATAACTATTTTTGTCGTTTTTAACTCACATTAATCTACCTCGAATAAATGAAAAATATCATCACAACACTCATTATTTGCTTATTTTTTGCGACTAATGCCAAAGCTCAAAACTACATTTGTCGTGATGGAGAAACAAGTTTCTTCTCAAAAACTCCCCTCGAAAATATTGCTGCACTAAACAAAACGGTGACATCAGTTTTGAATATAACAACAAATGAAATAGCCGTTAAAATGGTGATGACGGAGTTCAAGTTTAAAAACCATTTAATGGAAGAACATTTCAATGAAAACTATATGGAATCACCCAAATTCCCAAATGGCATATTCAAAGGAAAAATCAACGAAGCCATTGATTGGAAAAAAGATGGTTCATTTGATGTAACTGCTAAAGGTACACTAAGCATGCATGGGGTGTCAAAAGAGCGTCTTTTGAAAGGAAAAGTGACTATTAAAGGTGAAGAAATTACTTTGCTATGTGATTTTAATATACCATTAGCCGACCATAAAATTGATGTACCTACGCTAGTTATTACCAAAATTGCCGATAACATTGACGTTAAAAACAAATTTATATTTACTGCAATGAAGAAATAAATTTGCAATAAATACACAATAATAGAATCGATTTTTGAGTCGATTATGATTTGAATTAAACGCTACCTCAACAATGAAAACACTCATTTATACAATCGCTTGTCTGAGTATAATACTTTCTTGTACTTACCATAAAGCTTCACTTGTTTCTCCTTCAAATCCAGCTGAAACCCCATTAAATACTGACCCAACAGGTTCTGCACCAGAAACATTACCTCCTTCTCAACTTTCCTGTGCAACAACCGCCAGTATAAGTTCAACAATTTGCTTTGATTCGCAGGTTTTACCAATCATCTATTCAAATTGTGCAGAAAGTGGCTGTCATGATTCTAAAACAAGAGCCGAAGGTTATGACCTTAGCACCTATAATGGGATTATGAAAGGTGTTAGTGCCGGAAGTTCGAGTAAAAGTAAGATTTATACCGAAATGTCGAGCGGAAAAATGCCTGAATCTCCTCGAAAAATGGCTAGTAGTCAAATCGCCATCATCAAACAATGGATTGACGAAGGAGCAAAAAACACAACTTGTGGAGCAAGAATTATTGATGCAGCGACGCCAACTTTTGCAAAATCTATAAAGCCCATTATTGATACTTACTGCGTTGGATGCCACCAAACAAAAGCCGCTAAGGGAGGTGTGATACTTGATAGCTATGCTTTAATAAAAAATTATGTAGAAAATCAAAAACTATGGCATGTGATTAATTATCACGTTGGATATATTGGAATGCCTCAAAACCAAAAATTGGGTGTTTGTCAGATTGAGGCTATAAAAAAATGGATTGATGCGGGTGCCGTCAACAATTAAATGGTAAATTTTTAAAACAAAATAAGATTTATGGCTTACCAATTCATTTTAATCTTATTAAAAATTATTACTTTTGGAAAGTTTTACAGAAACCCTATTTCAAATAAAGAACTATGAAACAAAATCAAGGCATAATTAGAACATCAACTTTGTTCTTGTGTTATTTGATATTTACGATTTCTACTGCCAATGCTCAATTTGGTGGTGGTTACGGTGGTTACGGCGGTGGCGGCTACGGTGGTTATGGCCGAGGCTATAATAGTGCCTTTAATAATCCAAGTTTCGATAATGGCAAACCAAAGCCTCCGCCAGACCCTGACGAAGTTGCCAAGGAAGAAACCCGTATAATGGTAAAAAAAATGAAACTAGATGAAGAGCAAGAAATCTTAGTTTCATCACTCAACGAGGATTATGCCTACCAACGTAAGGATTTATACGAACTTATCAAGAAAGAGTTTGGTAGCACTCAACCAACGCCCGCTCAAATAGCCAATGCAAAAGAGAAAATGGAGGCTTTGGAGATAAAAAAAGACAAAGAACTCGAAAAAATATTCACACCTGAACAATTCAAAACCTATCAGGATATGAAAAACAAAGCAAAAAAAGGCCAAAGGAAGTAATAATTACCAAAAAACTTGGACTAAATTTAAAATGCCCTTATTTCGATAAATAAGGGCATTTTTTTTACATTACTCAAAATTTAATTTCAGAAAATTCAAAATAACATACTATCACCTTTATTTAGACGTTTAAACGTAAGTCCAAATAGCTATATGTGAAGAAAATTGCAATTATCATATTTATCAGTTTACACTTAAGCAGAACTTCGGTTAGGCTTCTTGGCATACTATTCTGGATGTTTTCTTTAAAAGCTATTGCCCAAACCCCACTTCCAGATAGTATAATAAATACCTATCCCGATAGTATTCGTCCACGACTAAGCTACGCCATCAACTGGGATGCTCGAAGCTCAATAATCAAAGAAAAAAGAGTGAATATTTGGGGAGTAAATACAGGTATCATTATAGGACATAAGCGAAACCAGATAACAATTGGATACTATTGGCTAAATTTCAATTCATACCAACGCCTCCTTGATTTAAGAAAATCAGCTGCAAAAAGAGTTAATCTTGATTATTATACTAAAACCGACCTCTATTTTTTTAGTTTGATGTACTGGAAAAACTTTGTCAATAATAAAAGATGGCGAATAAGTGTCCCTTTTGAAATCGGTATTGGAGCTACCAATAATAAAAATGTTGGACTTCTTAACGAGATTCAGATTTGGAAACGAAAGGATTATTTTATGCCTATACAAGCTGGTGTATATATAGGTTGGAAGGCTACTCGTTGGGCAGGATTTGCTGTTCAAGGCGGGTATCGTTTTGCACTACGAAAGAAAAATATTCCGGAGTCATACAACGGCTTATATTATAGTGTTGGAGCCAATGTACAATTAGAACTACTTACAGATTTCTACAAATGGGTCTTCAGAAACAAAAAACCTAAAGATATAATAAATTAAAAATGCAGTAAAAATAGATTTAGGGAAATCAAAAAAAATATTTATTTTTACTTCCAAATATAAGTGACACAAAATTTTTTAATTTTTTTTGACACATATAATTGATAAAATAATTTACTGAGTGGTTCATACAATAAAAATTGCTTTTTTTTGTTGCATTTACATAAAATTCTTTATATGTTTGTTTCATCAAAATTAAAAAAAACAAAAAAATACTTGTATCAATATATAATTTTGTTTTATCTTTGATGCATAATTAAAAACACAAATATTTTTGCACTTTAGTGCAACCTTTGGCAAGAAAACTTCGTATTATATATAGAAATAAAACATTAAAGATAAAAGTTGTGTGGATTTAGTAGCGGGAAAGGCTGGAATTATTTATTCCAGTCCTTTTTTTTATATGCAAATCAAAAAATAAATCATTTTTGATTCAACTGATTTCAAAAAAACAGAGTCTTACATTTAGAAAATCGATTTGGCATTATATAGTTTTTTTATAAAAATTGTGCGGATTCAATTAAAAATAGGCCAGTTGATTTGAACTTGCCTTTTTTAGTTAAAAATCACCATAATTGACTTGTAAACAAGGCAAACCTAGCTCTAAACGCCATAAATCCACAACTTGATTTCGGTCGTCAAGTACGAATTTTACAAAATACTGGCCGTTTATGTGTGCTTCATATAATTCTTTTTTTACAACCGAATCTTTTCGGACATCACCAGTGGCTCGCATAAAAAGTGCATCGTAAGGTATTCGATTATAAGCCAACCAATTCGTGGTTGGTCGTCGAGCAGCTTCATCTCGACCCGACATTAAAATAATTTTCACACCCCTTGATGCATAATTTTTTAAGATTTCGGCAATCGGCTCGTTCAATAAATCGGCTTCACAACGCACAGCATCAAACGGGCTTCGATTGTGGATAATTGCCAAAGTTCCGTCAAGGTCGCATAATATTGCATGCGGCAAAGTGTCATCTTGCAGCTGATAATGTGGGCCTCGCTTGCTTAATTCTATCACTTTCTTGCTCGAATTTGCAGGTAATTTAGCTTTAGCTACATGGTCATTATACATTCGCAAAATTACGTCTCGCCCTACCTTTTTTTCACGCATTTCATCACGAGCCAGGCATTCTTCGAGTGAAGTTTCCATTATTTTAAATTCAATCTTTACTACCTCGCCTGTATCCTTTTCATATCGGCCAATAACTTTTTGGATACGCTCAACTGGCCGATCCGATAAATTAGTATCATCAATCACAACGCTTTTGCCTTCTTTCAATGCCTCAAAAAGCATAAAGTCACGCATACGTTCAACAAATTTTTCGTTGCTAGAAGAATGATGAGAATTATCAAGCATAGCTCGTATTTCGTCTTTATTGAGCCGTTTCCATGCACCTTTGTTTTCATCAATCAACTTTCGGGCAAAAGTTGATTTTCCGCTGGCTGGTAAGCCTCTTAGTATTAATATTGTTTTCATTTTTTATTCTATATTCAACATGTGGTTTAAATTTCCTGAATCATTTCATTCCATCTACAACTTATAAACTGAAAACTCATCTCTCTTCTATCAGATTCTTTTATTCTATAGCAAAGTTTAGATAGTAAATATCTGTCCTAATAGTCTGTTTCCTATTATCAAGGAGCGTTCCGTATCAACAGTAAAAAAAACAAAATACTGAACAAGTTATCCATTTTTTCGTAAAATGTCACGAAAAGGTAAAAGGCTCGAGGATGGCATTATTATTCAAATACAATTGAATTTTGAATTGGAGAAAGAAATACTTTGTTTTGGTGAAGGAATGAAGGTTGTGGCACCAAAAAGACTCAGAAAAGGATTTTTTGAGTTGAGCAAGGGTTTACAAAATTATGAGTCGTAACACAATTTCCCAAATTGTTTATCATGTTACAATTTGGGAAATTGTATTAATAAATCAATTCAATTTCACCGCCCAAGCACGTTCGAAAACATCGCCAGCGGGCAAGATATTAATTCCTTCTTTTTCGGTTAATTCTTGCGAATGTCTAATCGAATCAGCAATTCCACACCATGGCTCAATGCACACAAAATTGGCATCTTTTGCTGCCCAAATACCAAGAAATGGAAATCCTGCAAAATCAAAACGAAGTGAATGTTCACTTTTTTCGGACTTTAAAGTTACGGTCGAAGAGTTTAATTGTTTGAAAACTAGTGCATCTTGGTGAAATAATTCTTTCGTCAATGGTAAAAATTTGGTTTCAATTTCGACTAATTCATCATCAATTAATGTTTTATCGAAAATTGCTTCCGGTTCTTCCACAATCAATCCTTGCGAATTTACAGGCCATCGTTTGAGATTTTCTTCTTCTTCAAATTCAAAATAGTAATCTTTGTAGCTCAAACCTACTTCCATAGGAACAGCAAAAGCTGGGTGTCCACCTACTGAAAAATACATGTCATTTTCACCCAAATTGGTTACATGATAGGTTACGCTCAATAAATTAGCATAAAGCTCATAAATCAAACGAAATTCAAACTTAAATGGGTAAACTTTGAGCGTATCTTCGTTAGAGCGAAGTAGAAAACTTATTCCATCGTCCCAGTGGTCTTCAATCTCAAAAACCATATCACGAGCAAACCCGTGTCGGGGCAAATGATAGGTTTTACCCTCAAAAACATAGTTATTGTCTTTTAAGCCACCAACAATTGGAAATAAAACGGGAGATGATTTACCCCAAAATAAGGGGTCAGCTCCCCACATGTATTCTAAATCGTGGTCTTTGTGGTATAAACTTACCAACTCTGCCCCTTTTGGGTCGATGCCGACCTCTAAATATTCGTTTTCTATGTAATACATTTGTGCAATAAGCTTTACGTTATATGCTTTTGGCAGTTGCAAGGATGTAGCTTACTGCTAAGAGCATAAAGCAATTTATCCAAACAACTCACTAAAAACCTCCTCCAACTTGCTGGCTGCGGAGATTTGTATTTTGTATTGCTTAGTATCTAAGCCTTTAAGGTTATATTTTGAAATAAATATTTTTTTAAAACCAAGTTTTTCAGCTTCCGAAATACGATTTTCTATTCGGTTGACGGCACGAACTTCTCCACCAAGACCTACTTCGGCCGCAAAACAACATGAACTCGGCACACTTATGTCTTCGTAGGATGAAACAATTGACACACAAACCGCTAGATCAATGGCTGGGTCTTCTACTTTCAAGCCACCCGCAATATTCAAAAAAACATCTTGTGTTCCAAGTCTGAAACCGCCTCTTTTTTCGAGTACAGCTAATAACATTTGCGTACGTCTACTATCGAAACCATTACTAGTTCGTTGGGGAGTTCCGTAAGTGGCTATGCTTACGAGCGACTGAATTTCAATCAAAAGTGGACGATTTCCTTCGAGCATTGCCGCAATTGTGATGCCGCTCAAATCTTCTTCACGTTGAGAAATCAAGATTTCGGAAGGATTACTAACCTGACGCAGGCCTGTGCCTTGCATTTCGTAAATACCAAGTTCGGAGGTACTTCCGAAACGATTTTTGGTAGTACGTAAGATTCGATAAGTCATGTGACGGTCGCCTTCAAACTGCAAAACGGTATCAACCATGTGTTCGAGTACCTTTGGGCCAGCCAAACCCCCATCTTTAGTGATATGCCCAATCATAATTACGGGCGTGTCAGATTCTTTCGAGAATTTCATTAACTCGGCAGTACATTCTTTTACCTGCGACACACTACCTGCTCCCGATTCAATCAAAGGCGATGATAATGTTTGAATTGAGTCAATAATCACGATATCAGGCTCTGTAAGTTCAATTTGGCGAAAAATATTATCGGTCGAAGTTTCATTCAAAATATAACATTTATCATTCACAAATTGCATACGCTCAGCACGCATTTTAATTTGTTGCTCGCTTTCTTCACCCGATACATAAAGAATTGTATAATCTTTTAGGCTTAAAGCAATTTGCAACATGAGTGTAGATTTACCAATTCCAGGTTCGCCACCAATCAAAACTAGTGAACCAGGTACAATTCCACCGCCTAGCACTCGGTTGAGTTCATCATCTTCGGTAACGATCCTATATCGCTCCTGTGTGGTGATTTCGGTCAGTGTTTTTGGTTTGTTTGCGGTACGTGGTGCACCCGACGAAGTAAATTTCCAATTGCCTTTTTCAGGTTCTTCTTTGGTCAGTACTTCCTCTACCATGGTGTTCCATTCTCCACAAGAAGTACATCTGCCGAGGTATTTTGGTGAACTAAATCCACAACTTTGGCAGAAATATGCCGTTCTTATTTTTGCCATTTATATAAGTTTCAAATGCACAAGGCACATAGGTTACTCGACCTTGTCACAGTATTTAACAGTATTTTAATAATTTAAAAAAGGGCATGTTTTGTTGCAAATTGTTAATCTTTCGTTAATAAAATACGAATTTGCGAATAATCTACGTTATTTCCTCGAAACCGCTTGAGATAAAAATTTATACTCATTGGTGG
>JAFEIL010000323.1 GCA_017495105.1 Emticicia sp.
CTATTACTTCGATATTCTTTTCAATTTGTGTTACAGGTTCTGGTTTTTGCTCTACTATTTTTGCCTCTTCTTGCTTTAGTTCTATTTTGGGCTCAACTTTCTGTTCAATTTCTTTCTTTAGCATAAATATCTCTCGATTGAAATCAGAGGTCGAGGCTAAACTTGTTACATCTACTGTATCGGTATAAATCTCATAGCCAGGGGCTTCAACTTCCAATTTATATTTTTTGTCAGGAATCAGATTTGCCTCAAAATCTTGTGTTTCGATGGAATATGTGGCCATAAAAAATTGATTTGTCTCATCAGTTAATTTAAGTGTCACATTCGGTATCGGCTGATTCTTTTTTGAGTCGAGAGTCTTAAAGTTAAAAGCATATGTTTCTTTTTTTAGTGGAATTGTTATCAATCCATTCACAGCATTGGCAAAGTCTACGTTGTCTTTATAAGCTTTATAGCCACGTGGGTTCAGTTCAATTTCATAAAATTTATCTTTTATAAAAGTTGCTTTCATTCGTGTACCGCCTTTTGAAAGCGTGCCGTTTACTACTTCACTACCATTCGTAATTTTAAAATCTGCAATTATACCTTTCTTTGTCAGGGCGTCAATTGGTGCGAATGAAATATCTTGAGTTGGCACTTTTTTGAGTTTCAACTTAATGGTCTTATTCAAAGGGATTTTTGGTAAATTTCCTTTGTATGGCAAGTAACCATCGGCTGTAATTTCTACATTATACGACTCATCATTTTTGAGTTCGGCCAACCATTCTGT
Source organism: Emticicia sp. (assembly GCA_017495105.1). Taxonomy (GTDB): domain Bacteria; phylum Bacteroidota; class Bacteroidia; order Cytophagales; family Spirosomataceae; genus Emticicia. Next base: position 770 of record JAFEIL010000323.1, read on the forward strand.
CGAAAGTAGATCTGCTACAATTGGAATGGGCTCATTATCAGTATTAAAAACTTTAAGTCTAGCATTTGCAACGAATCCACCATTATCATCATCTTTTACCATCAACTTGGTTTTATCAAAGTCATTTTTAAATAGTGGAATTTCATGGTCAAATAGGTTTTATGATGCCAATGCCTTTACATTAATTTTTTGTAAAGATTTTTCATAGCCTTCTGCTTCAACTGTTACGTAATAAGTTTCTGTCACAGGTAAATTTACAGTAAAACTATTTTTACTGTTGGTTGAAACAACAGGTTGGTTGGTATCGAAATTCAGAACCGATAATTTAGCATTGTTCAAGGCTTGTTTCTTTTGAGCATCAACAATCTTGAATGTGAAAGGATAATTATCTTTTTGTAGTTCAATTAATTTTGTTCTTACTTTTTCAGTTTTTCCAGTAAGAAAAACTGGGTTTTCGGTGAGTGTTTTATAACCATCAGCTGAAATTTCCAATACATAATTTCTCTGAGGAAATAGGTCGATTTTGTATTGTTTGGTTGCATCAGAAGTTCCAATTAATGTTTCTTGGCCAAAGCGTATTAACTTATACTTTGCTTCGATTTGTCTTTTGGTTAAACCATCAATGGAATTATAGAACAAAGTTTGGTACTCCTTCTCCATATTGATACTTATCAATTTGTTTGAACTGCGTTGAAGTATTCCAGTTTTCTCCATATATCCAATAGCTTCAATTTTTTGGAAATAATCTTTGTTTTTTTCTAAAACTATCTTGTATTCTCCTGTTTTGGTATTTAATTTTACGGGAATGGGCTGATTTAAAGCATCAAAAATTTTCAAATCAACTCCTTGAATCATCTGCTTATCTTCACGATCGACCACTAAAATCACATATTCATCAACTGTGCTTTCGAGCATTATTTTATGACTTAGTTTTCCAGCACTTAGGTTTTCTACATTGTATGGTTGTCTTTTCGTCGAATAGTTTGGATGGCTTACTTCTACTGTATAAATTCCTGCTTCTATTGCTTTAAATTTTATGTCAGCGTCTGTAGTACCTTGTATTTCTTCAATTTTATCTTTAAACGAAATTTTGAAATTTGCAGGAAGACGTTTTCCTGAAACTCTATCGTAAGCACCAAAAGAAAAGAAACTCTCAGAAGGCATTGTTATTACTAATTCCTTCTGATTTGTGGCTTTTAAATCTAATTTTAATGAGGTGTAGCCAGATTGTTCGATTGAAACTGAGTATCTTTTTGCTGGGTCGAACTCTACAACGGCTTCACCTTCTGGTAGAAGATTTTCAAATAAAGGTAAATTATCAGTTGTGTTAGTCACTTTCAATCTTACACCTTTCAATAGTTTCTTTGTATCATCACCAACGATTTGAATCTTTACACTATTCAAGGGCTTTTCGAGTCTAATTTCCTTGTTGTAAGACCTGGCTGAGTCGCTAATTTCTATGGTAAAACTTTCACGTTTTGGTTTATGGTTAGTTGAAATTACTTCAACTGTATATAAATCAGTTTTTGTTAGAGTCATTCTATAATACGGTACACTTTTACTGGTTTTTCCAGAGTAAGTTTTATCCCCAGCCGTAACCGTGAAAGTAGCATCTACATCATCACCTGTTGCTCCATCGAGGGCTTTTAAAATCAAAGAAGCAGAAGGTTGTGGTTCTAATTCGAGTATAACATTTAAACCTTCTTTATCTTGGTCAATATCAATATTTTGGGTTTTTTCTTTGGTATAATAACCGTCTAATTGAGCTGTGATTTTATATGATTCACCATTCTTTACCATGACTGTAAATCTTCCATCTACCTCTTGTATAGGAATAACTTTGCCATCTGTAATCGACACAACATTAAATTTTGGCTGTAACTGAATATTATTACGTTTGTCTTTTGCGGATAAATTGAGCGGAATGTCAATAAAAGCTGTGTATATACTTGTTTTACTAGCAAAGTTTAAGTTTTCCAAAATCGGAAAGTTAATAGAGGCAAGCAGTAAATAAAAGTAAGTAATAATCCTTGTCATGCTTTTTGTAAAGTATAGGCGTTTGATTAACAAATTTCAGAAAAAATCCATACATTTTAACAGTTTTGCTGAAATG
>JAFEIL010000329.1 GCA_017495105.1 Emticicia sp.
ATATAGATTAATAGAATTAACAACGTTGCGATACTTGTCAATACTTGTAATTTCTCAAAAATTATAAAACTCAATAATTTTATCAATTATCAACTGCTGCTCTGCTTCAGACAACTCATAATATAAAGGCAAACGCACCAAACAGTCAGAATAATAATCACTTATTGGCAATGAAACATCACCCGCTTTTGCTTTATAAAATGGACTGCTATGTAATGAAATATAATGAAAAACAGCGTAAATTTTATTCTCTTTCAAGAAACCAATCAAGGCATCACGTTGCTCAATTGAATCAGTGAGCAAATAAAACATGTGTGCGTTATTGGTTGCGTAGCTTTGAACAACCGGCAATTTTAATTTACCAAATTTCTCTAAAACCGAAAACGATTCGTAATATTTTTTCCAAATCTGCTTACGTCTTGATTGTATTTTTTCAAGATTTTCAAGTTGTGCAAATAAATATGCAGCTACTAATTCCGAAGGCAAAAACGATGAACCAATGTCTACCCAATTGTATTTATCGACTTCGCCACGCCAAAAAGCCGATCGGTTTGTTCCTTTCTCCCAAATAATTTCAGCACGTTTCTCGAAACGTTCATCGTTGATAACCAACATTCCACCTTCGCCCGAAATAATGTTTTTTGTTTCGTGAAAGCTGAAGGCAGACAAATGCCCTATACCTCCCAACGGACGACCTTTATAAAATGAATCAACAGCTTGAGCGGCATCTTCGATTACGTATAGCTTATTAGCTTCGGCAATCACCATAATTTTATCCATTTCACATGCAATTCCTGCATAATGTACAACTACTATTGCTTTGGTTTTTGGCGTAATTAAGGCCGAAAGTTTATCAGCATCAAGGTTCGGGTTCTCAACAGAACTATCGGCAAACACGATTTTTGCTCCACGCAACACAAAGGCATTTGCAGTAGAAACAAAAGTATAAGATGGTACTATTACCTCATCGCCCACTTGTATATCACACAAAATAGCAGCCATTTCGAGGGCATCGGTACAAGAAGTAGTTAGCAAACAACGACGAAAACTATACTTTTCTTCAAAAAAATACTGACATTTTTTTGTAAAAGCACCATTTCCAGAGATTTTACCAGATTGCACGGCCTCTCCGATATATTGTAGTTCATTGCCCGATAGATATGGTTTATTGAAAGGAATCACGAGAAATTAATATTGAATGAGCAAATGATTGAATGAGTGAATGATTTTTATCATTCTGAACGGGCGGCGAACCGCTTCAAAATTATTTTTTAGTTAAAACCACTGCACAACTTGCACCAAACATCATTTTTGATTTTCGTAAACAAGACAATTCCCATCCATGAATTTTATTAAATATCGTAGTGGCGAGTTTTGATGGCGTATGATTATCAAATTCTGCATCAAGGGTATTTTTGCGAGTTTTGCCAAAAAGTTTAGCTAAACGAAATGGAATTGCACGTAAAACACACATAATTGGTGGTAAATATAAGAAAATATAACTGCCATAAGTATATTCAAGTCCACAATCTTTGGCAAGTTTTTTAAACATTTCGAGGTTATAACGTCGGTAATGCCCACTTTCGTCATCCACTTCCGACCAAAGCCATTGATGAGCAGGCACAGTAATATAAATATGCGAGCCTGATGGCAGATACTGAGCAAGTCCAGTTAAAAATACCTTGTCATCTTCGATGTGTTCGATTACATCAAAAAGTCCGACCGCATCAATTTGTTTTTCGGTAAACGGAAATTCTTGGAAAAATATATTATAGGCATCTTTTACACCTCTTTTCTTGGCATTTAGGCAGCCCGCATAACCTGGTTCAATCAAAAATATTTGTTTTTCAGGATATTTTTCCGACAAAAATTTTACTTGAAAACCATTTCCTCCACCCACATCGGCAAAGTTTTTGGCAAATTTAAAGCGTTGTGTAAGCGTCAGAATCACATCGTTTCGGTGTTTAAACCAAAAACTATTATCTTCTACGGCAAAGCAATAATTGTTTCCCTCTTCGGGATACGACATTTTTTCGGCAAGAGAAGCACGCCAAATATCATTTTTATCAAGCACCAACGGTGCGGTTTTTATTTCTTCCGAAACGGCCATTATTCAAACAATTCAATTTTACTGCAAATATTGTCTATTTTGATGATTAACTTTGCAAATTACACGTCAATTATTTTGATCCGCTAATAAAAAGATTGGCAAAACAGACATGATTTTATGTCTGTATGTATTACTTTTCAATCATAACACTTGAAATATTTTCGATGAATGTTATAAAAAAACAAGCTTTTCTTGGTACTATTTTCTCTTATGGAGGAGTTTTGGTTGGTTTTGTTACGCAGTTCTTTCTAATTGGAAACTATCTTGAACCCACTCAAAATGGACTTTTGGCAGTTTTACTTTCCTACATGTATGTGCTGGTTCAACTTTCGTCTTTGGGTTTCAATGCCGCAGGTAGTCGTTTCTTTCCACATTTCAGAAATGCTAAAAACGGCCATAATGGTTATCTTTTTTTAGGGCTTTCCGTTGGAATCGTTGGTTTTATTATTACAACTTTTGGATTAATTTTATTAAAAGAAACTATCATTCAAAACGAAGAAAATTCTACTCTTTTTGCCGATAATTTCTATTTTTTATTGCCTCTTACATTGGCTACTCTTCTTTTCAATTTACTAGATAATTACGCAAAAAACCTCTACGATACGGTCACTGGCACATTCTTAGCTCAGTTTCTGCAAAGGTTACTTCAGTTAGTGGCTATTTTGTTTTTTATATTCCAAATAGTTGATTTTCAGCAATTTATGTATGTATGGGTATTCGCTGTATCGTTTTATTTAGTACCGATGCTCTGGAAAGCAAGTAAATTGGAAGGATTTTCGCTGAAACCAAATTTTTCGGTAATGTCACCAGCCTTTAGCAAAGAATTTGGTTTTTATAGTTTCTTGACAATTCTGACCGGCTTTTCGTCGATGGTAATTTTATATATTGATAAAATCATGTTGGCAGGAATTACGACTTTTTCTGAAACTGGAATTTATAATACAGCATCGTTTTTTGGAAGTGTGATGGGAATGTCGCTTTTGGCAGTCAATAAAGCTGCCCAGCCGCTCATCGCCGATTCGTTTGCAAAAAATGATTTAGAGAATATTTCTAAAATTTACAAGAAAAGTTGCAATACGGCTTTGATTGTCGGTTGCTGGATTTTTCTAGGAATTTATCTCAACATTGACAATCTTTTTCTTTTCCTAAAACCCGAATATTCGGCAGGAAAAATGGTCGTAATCATTATTTGTTTGGGGAAACTTTTCGACTTAGCAACAGGACTCAACGGCACAATTCTGACGCTTTCGAAATATTATATATATGATACTTATATCATGGTTGGCTTGATTATCATTACCGTTTCGCTCAACTATTTCTTGATACCGATTTATGGAATGAATGGTGCGGCCATTGCTTTGGCTTTTGCTACTGTTTATTATAATTTAGCCCGATATTTAGTAGTTTTATTCAAACTCGGAATGCAACCTTTCTCTTTTGATTTGGTAAATATCATCTTCTTTTCGTGCATTATTGGCCTTATTATCAGCTATTTGCCAAATATTAACGGAAACAAACTAATGACGACACTTGATATCGGGTATCGCTCAATAATTTTGACAATTATTTATGGTACAGTGATTTATTGGAGCAATATCTCACCCGAACTAAACGGTGCAATGAAGAATTTATGGTTGAAAGTAGCTAAGTTTTTTTGATAAAATATTAAAAAATCGTGGCACATCTTAAAGATTTGCCACGATTCGTTCTTAAAAAGACTACTATTTTTTTGCCAAAGTATAAATTTTCCCGCTGCCATAATTCATAATATAAAGCTCTCCATTGGCATCTTGCCCAAAAGCGGAAACAGCACCGACATTCGCAATTACATCATTTTTTGCAACAATTTTCCCATCATAAGTTAAAGCCCATATTTTACCACTTATGTAGTCTCCACAGAAATATTTTCCCACTAAATCAGCAAATTTCTTGCCTCTGTAAACAATTCCGCCTGTTACCGAACGCCCATCGTTTCCTTGCTGATATTCCCAAACTGGAGCAATTAAATTAGCTTGTGAGCAATCTCCCGAATAACAAGAATTCCCTTCTTTTACTTTCCAACCGTAGTTTCCACCTTTTATAATTACATTAATTTCCTCAACTTTATTTTGTCCAACATCACCAGTCCATAAATCTTTCGTAACCGAATCGAAACTGAAACGCCACGGATTTCTTAGACCATAAGCATAAATCTCTTCACTAAAACCCTGTGTATTAGCAGTATACGGATTGTCTTTTGGAATACCATAATTGCCTTTAGTAGTCGAATTAACATCAATTCTGAGCATTTTCCCAAGTAAACTAGCTCGGTTTTGAGCATAATTCTGTGGGTCGCCACTACTACCGCCATCGCCAGTAGCTATATATAAAAAGCCATCTGCACCAAAGGCAATTTGTCCGCCATTATGATTAGTATAAGGTTGGTCAAAAGTCAATAAAATAGCTTCACTACTTGGGTCAGCAGCTTGACCATTAACTTTAAATCTCGCAATAACTGTCTGACGACGTGGTGAATTTCAGGTATAATTCACAAAGAAAAAGCCATTATTTTTGAAATTTGGATGAAAAGCTAAACCCAGCAAACCCATTTCTCCACCCGAAGAAACTCGACTGACAATATCGAGAAATACCGATTTGGTTTCGGTATTTATATTATTTTCAAAAGTCTGAATAACGCCTCTTTGCTCAACTACAAACAGTCGATTGGTGCCATCGTTGGCATGTGTAAAATCAACGGGAGAATTGAAAGATAACTTCGGAAAAGCCTCGATGGCCTGATAAATAACAGATACTTGAGGAATCACTGATGGTGAAGTTGTGGGCGATTCATCCGCTTCTTTACAGCTAATTGCCAAAAAAGATATAAAACTATAAAGGCCAATGATAACAAACGTTTTTTTCATTAGAATACATGGTTTATGGATATATAACGAAAAAATACGATTGTGTGTTTTAAGACTTTTATTGAATTAATTCTCTTGCAACTCTTGCTGTAACTTCTCCAGTTCGCTCAAGTCTTTTTTAAATGCTCTTTCTTTTTGGTTTTTAAACGCTCCCATTTTATAGGCAATCAAGTAGATAAGCCAAGAAATAGCCAACGGAATCAGTGTATCAACTATTGCCATCGACAAGCTTTTCGTTGCGAGTTTATTTGGTAAAAATGAGAAAATAGTCAAACTACCCGATAAAAACATAATCGCCCCAAACCAGCCTTCGGCTTTTTTATTGCTTTCAAATGTAGTTATCAAATTTTTCAAGAATAGCCTCAAATTATCATTTGTAATTTCAGTTTTTAGCATTTTATAAACCTTAAAAAGTACTATAATAGCCATAAGATTTCCTATTGAGATAAACAAAAAAGGCACATATTGCCATAAAAACTTAAAATCGAAAGGGTTTCCTGCAAAAACTGCAACTAAAAAAGTGAACTCTAGAAACATCAATAACATCAATAATGTATTGTCTCTTTTGAGTCGTGAAACCCTCGAATTCGACCGATCTCTAATCATACTGAAAAAAAGTTTTTCATTGATTGCCTCCGATACTTGAAGTTTACGGTCGTAAACTTGCCAAGCTGATTTTAGTTCTTCTAAGTTCATAGCGTATTTGATTTAATTATTTTCTCCAGTTTTTGTTTAATTCTATTCAGTCTTACTCCCACATTTGAGTTAGAAATACCAATAATTTCGGCAATTTCATCGTAAGTTTTTTCTTCCAGATAAAGCATGATTACGGCTTTCTCTATTTCTGAAAGTTGTTCGATTGCCATTTTTAGCATTCCCAGTTTTTCTTCTTCGTCAGTATCAAAACTCATGTCAGGAATCTGAAACTCTTCAGCCGTAATCACCTTTCTATCAGGCTTTTTAGTCTCTTTTCTTAAATTAGAAATAGCTGTATTTAGGCCAATCCGATACATCCAAGAAGTATTCAAAGCTTCGTTCCTAAAACTCGGATATGCCTTCCATAATTGCAAAACAATTTCTTGAAAAAGGTCTTTCTTCGCCTCTTCATCGTGGCAATAAAGATTACACACTTTGTAAATAATTCCCCGATGAGTATTGAGCATTTCGACAAAATCTTTTTCCATTTCGATAATTAATTTCGTTTGAACAGTTAGTCGCAAAAGCTTTATAAAACTTACAAACTTTTATTAAAAAATGCTAAATCTAAGAAATTAAACCTGCAAGGTATGAAAAAGACAGGGTACTAGTTTTTCGTAAAAAATCACGTAATTTGCATTTCATTTATCAATCAATTTCTTTCAGCTTGAAAATTCTTCTTATCAATACCGATGATGCCATGGGTGGAGCAGCTATTGCTTGCTGGCGATTGCTCAAAACGCTCAATCAAACCGAAGGCATAAAGGCGATAATGTTAGTACAAGAAAAAAAGCGAGATTATCCAAATGTAAAGGCGATTGCCGAAACTTGGCTACAAAAAAAACTGGCTTTTGAACGTTTCGTAAGAGAGCGACTCTATTTTAAATTTCAAGAAAAAAACAAGGAAATCAGGTTTGCTTTTTCACCAGCAAATTCTGGTATTGATATTTCGGAGCATCCGCTCGTGCAAGAAGCAGATATTATTCATTTGCATTGGATAAATTTTGGTTTTTTATCATTGAAATCGCTCGAAAAGCTTTTTGCACTCAATAAACCTATCGTCTGGACACTACACGATATGTGGGCTTTTACTGGCGGCTGTCATCATAGCGGCGACTGCGAAAACTACCAATTTTCTTGTGGGAATTGTCTCCAATATTTAAATAATCCATCACCGAATGATTTATCGAATAAAGTTTGGCAACGGAAAAATGCAATTCTCAACCATTCTCTTCGACTTCGCTCAAAACACGACATTACAATAATTGGATGCAGTCAATGGTTAAGTAATCGAGCAAAAAAAAGTAGTTTATTGAAAGATTTTTTGGTAAAATCGATTCCAAATCCATTGGATACGAATCTTTTTTCGCCACAAAAAAAGGCTGAAGCAAGAATAAAACTAGGCTTACCGATTGATAAAAAACTAATTCTTTTTGTTGCAGCAAAGGTTTCTGTTATTTGGAAAGGATTTAGCTATTTTCAAGAAGCTTTGGAGATTTTAAAAACACAACATATTCATCATCAAGAGATTGAATTAGTAATCTTAGGCGAAAGCGACGTAGAAATTATTCAAAAGCTACCTTTTAAAGTCCATTCATTGGGTAGAATTTCTGATGTCAATCAAATTGTTTCAGTTTATTCGGCGGCCGATGTTTATGTTACTTCTTCAATTCAAGAAAATCTACCAAATACAATCATGGAAGCAATGGCTTGTGGCACTCCAGCCGTAGGTTTTGAAGTTGGTGGAATCCCCGAAATGATTGAAAGTTATAAAAACGAAATGCCGCCCAACGGTTTCTTAGCAAAATACAAATCAGCGGAAAGTTTAGCCAAAGGTATGAAATGGGTTTTGTTTGATGCAAACTATGATGAACTTTCAAAAAATGCTCGTCAAAAAGTGATGGATAATTATTCTGAAAAAGTGGTGCTTGAGCAGTATTTGAAGGTTTATAGAGGTATGACCTTATAAATTGCTATTGCTTTTTCTCGCTAAATAGGTTACAAACCTGTTCTACAAAAATCGGCAATTTCTTCGTAAGCTTTCAACACATTTTGTTGTAAATCTATATTTAGTTTTAGTGAATTTTGTTTTTTTATGGCTAAATCTGCGGCAGTCAAATTACTCAAATATTCTTTAATCTGTTCGCCCAAATTAGCCTCTTCTCGAATCAGCCAAGCGGCCTCTTGTAGCATATCCCAATTATCACTTTCTTGACTTCCACAAAACAAAATTGCACCGCCAGCCGCAACCGCACTCACGGCTTTCGATGGAATCATGAAATGTGTATATTTTGTCAATAAACTCACTAAATGCACATCTAAAAAGTTGAGTTGGCTTCGTGGCACATTCGGCAAAATGGTAATTCCTTCAATACTTTTAGCAAATTCAAGTACATTTTGGGCTTTTTTACCGTAAAGAGCTAATACCAAATGATGCTTTTCTGGGTCAAAAGCTTTGATAAATTCTATCAGAAACTCTTCGTTATGAGCATCATTTAGGTTACCACAATAGCCAAAATAGATTTTCCCGTCTAACTTTCGCCATGTAGGCAACTGACTTTCATAAGTCTGATGAAAAATCACACCACAGGGAAGAATCGTAGTATCTAATTTACCCGTTGACTTTTGAGCGGATTGATGCCCGTTATGAATTGCAGACTGCTTATAATACTTTTCATCTAAAACCTCCGCTTGTTTTCGCCCCAATGCAATCAATTTATTTGGAGCATTTTTGTATGTTTTCTTCAAAAACCATTGATAAACTGCATTTTTCTCAGTAACCATGCCAATGGCAACAAAGGCTTCAGGAAATAAATCCATTGACCACAAAGCCCATTTTCGTTCGGGCGGCGTACCTTTTTTGAGCAACAAAGACGCCCAAAATGGCAACAAAGGCGGACTGGTCATTACGATAATTGTAGCACTTTTGTCAATTTTCATAGCTTTTCGGATAAGTATATAACCATCCAAAAAACCCGCAAATTGCTTCAAAACCTTGTTTTTCCCATCATAAATACTTGATAGTGTGTGTACAATACCCACAGGAACACGCCTAGCACCGCCACCATCGTCGTTACCTTCGATATGAACGATATGCACTTCGAATTGATGATTTTTGATGAGATATTTGGCCAAATCCCAAGCAGATTCTCCCGTGATTCCAGGATTTGGTGGGTAGTGCCGATTAACTATGACAACTTTTCGATTCATTCAACTTGGCTCTGATATTTATAACCTCTTGCAAGATCTAATCTTAATAAGAGTCCAAAATTATAACTTATTCCTTTCAAAGACTGAGTTGCCTCACCTATTTTATTTGAATTTTGTTTATAAACCAAATCCGAACGCAAACCTCCACTCGGTGCAAAATTCATTCTGCCAAATAAACTGATGTAAAATCCATTGGTCACACGGCCTTGTAGCTCTGTCTGTAACTCAAAAGCCGCAAAGAGCTTTTTTGTCGTAAATGACTCAGAAATTAATCTTATGGTATCTCTTTTTATAGCATTACCCGACACTCCAGTAAATGTTCTTGCAAAAACCATTTGCTCTTTAGCATTCGTATTCAACAAAACCCCTCCACCCACATATATAACAGCACTTTTAGTAATAACGTCGAGATTTAGCACTTTATATTTATATCTCAACGGTATTGTATTGAGTATTGTTCCAATTCGATAGGTAAATGGAGCTCCCCTACCAGATGAAACCGATTGAACAAAATAAACAGGATTTTTTAGGTAACCAGTCTCCACTGCCCATTTATTATCAGAATTATAACCTACTGATATACCCCACGAAAAATCGTTATTATTTTGACTACTCACCAAATTCCCAATAGAATTGTTTAGCGACGCATAATTGAGTTTAAAACCACCTTCAAGCCCTAAATAAAGACTCACTGCTTTACGGTCAAGATTTGGGTAGGTATTATTTCTTACGTCTAAGCGTTTACTCGGTGGCTTATAATATTCCTCGTCTTCCTGAGCCTTCAACTCAGCAAAAAGACCTATCATCAAGCATAAAAATAAGAATATAGATTTCATCATTCTGTAAATATCCCTAAAACTACTAATAAAGACGACATCCCTAAACAAAAAGTTGTCAGTAAAACAAAACGAGATTTTATTTAGCAAAGAAAAAATATAATTTTTCAATGTTTTTTATATAAATAACCGAAGAATCATGGTAGAATTTCGTGATTAAAGCGAAAAGAAAATTTATATTTGTAAAAGATTCTTAAAAAGCCTTTTTTAATGTTTGAACTGTAAAAAATGAGTAAATTTACTCATTTGCTCAAACGCCCATTCACTGTAATATTCATTATTGAATGAAAACCTTAGACACTTACGATTTTTCGGGTAAAAAAGCCCTCATTAGAGTAGATTTTAACGTACCTCTTAATGACAAGTACGAAATTACAGATGATACTCGTATCACTGCCACGATTCCAACAATCAAGAAAATCTTGAAAGATGGTGGTTCGTGTATCTTAATGTCGCACTTAGGCCGACCGAAGGATGGTCCAACCGAGAAATACTCACTCAAACACTTAGTAAATCCACTTTCGGTGATTTTGGGCTTACAAGTGAAATTTGCAGATGATTGTATCGGAGCATCGGCAATCGAACAAGCTGCCAACCTCGAAGCAGGTGAAGTCCTTTTACTCGAAAACCTTCGTTTTTATAAAGAAGAAGAAAAAGGTGATGTAGCGTTTGCTGAAAAATTATCGAAACTTGGTAATGTTTGGGTAAATGACGCCTTCGGCACTGCTCACCGAGCTCACGCTTCTACAGCTATTATAGGTCAATTCTTTGCAGACCGTGTTTGTGGCTATGTAATGCAAGCAGAAGTTGAAAACGCCGAAAAAATCTTAAATCACGCCGAGCGTCCATTTACGGCCATTATGGGTGGTGCAAAAATTTCAGATAAAATTTTATTAATTGAACGTTTGTTGGATAAAGTTGATAACCTCATCATTGGAGGTGGCATGACTTATACTTTCACAAAAGCACAAGGTGGAGCAATCGGGAAATCGCTTTTAGAAGCAGATAAAATGCCTTTAGCTTTGGAGCTAATTGAAAAAGCAAAAACAAAAGGTGTAAATCTTATTATGCCGCTTGACAATGTTTGTGGCGATAAATTCTCGAACGATGCCAATCGAATGACAGTAGCAACGGGTCAGATTGGTGAGGAGTGGGAAGGTTTTGATATTGGCCCTGAATCAGTTAAACTTTTTACTGAAACAATTTTAAAATCAAAAACTATTCTTTGGAATGGCCCAATGGGTGTATTTGAATTCCCTAATTTTGCGACAGGTACAAATGCTATCGCTGAGGCTGTAGTAAAAGCAACCGAAGAAAACGGTGCATTCTCCCTTATTGGTGGTGGTGATTCGGCTTCGGCTATCAACAACGCTGGTTTCGGCGACCGTGTTTCTTATGTTTCAACAGGAGGCGGTGCATTACTCGAATACATGGAAGGTAAAACTTTACCAGGTGTAGCAGCTCTTGCCTAAATTTAATTTTTATAGAGATAGAACGGCCTCCACAAGCAAATAAAAAATCCCCGTACTTGTACGGGGATTTTTGTTTATTTTTAATTAGATAAGGAAATAAAATTTTGAAATTTACCAAAGTTTAACGTTGGTAAAATACAGTCCAATAGCAACTGCTACCG
>JAFEIL010000360.1 GCA_017495105.1 Emticicia sp.
CTGTTAAATTAGTTAGTGTAGTAAGTGGACTAATATCTGATATATTATTACGGCTCAGATCTAAATCTGTCAAATTAGTTAGTGTATTAAGCGAACCAATATCTGATATTTTATTATGACTCATATTTAAATTTGTCAAATTAGTTAATGCAGTAAGCGGACTAATATCTGATATTTCATTACGATTCAAATATAAATATGTTAAATTAGTTAGTATAGAAAACGGAATAATATCTGATATATTATTATTGCCCAAATGTAATTCTGTTAAATTAGTTAGTGCATTAAGTGGACTAATATCTAATATTTTATTATATTCCAAATATAAATCTGTCAAATTAGTAAGTGCATTAAGTGGACTAATATCTAATATTTTATTATGAGCCAAATTTAAATCTGTCACATTAGTAAGTTTAGTAAGCGGACTAGTGTTTGATATTTTATTGAATACCAAATCTAAAAATGTCAAATTAGTTAGTGTAGTAAGCGGACTAATATCTGATATATCATTATTGCCCAAATGTAATTCTGTTAAATTAGTTAGTGAGGTAAGTGGACTAATATTTGATATTTTATTATTAATCAAATCTAATTCTGTTAAATTAGTTAGTGAAGTAAGTGGTCTAATATCTGATATTTTATTACTTCTCAAATTTAAAATTGTCAAATTAGTTAGTGCAGTAAGCGAACTGATATCTGATATATCATTATTGCCCAAATGTAATTCTGTTAAATTAGTAAGTTTAGTAAGCGGATTAATATCTGATATATTATTACGGCTCACATCTAATTTTCTCAAATTAGTTAGTGAGGTAAGCGGACTAATATCTGATAATTCATTACTGAAAATGTGTAAACTTGTCAAATTAGTTAATTCCTTTATTGCTGTTATATTAGATAAATTAAATTCCTTTATTAGAACCAGTAAATTTAATTTTAATATGCTTTTTATAGTTTCAATTTCTACATTAATTATAGTTCTAATACCTAAATTTACTATACTTTTTAATTGGTCTTTTAAATCTTGTATAAAAAGTGAATCTTGATCAAACCACTCTTTACTATTTTCACTACATTTTATATTAGCATAAAGTGCTATTTTCATATCATCATCTAAGGTCTGCCACCACGCCAAAGGGTCAAGTCTTTGTTGCAATTCGTTTAAGATTTTTTGCGTAATAGCCAAGGAGTTACTCAATCTAACTATGCCAGTCGAGCCAATAGGTATTATAGAAGTATTGTTTTCGTTATTATTGTCCATTCTTAAATCTTGTATCGGTATCAATTCTAAATTTAAAATAATTGTGCTAACCTTCACTAATGAATTTTCTTGACTAATTTTTACAATCGCTTTTTACTTATTGACACTTTCAATTTCTATATTTAATTCTTCAAGTTCACTCTGTAATTTATCCTTTATATTGTTGAAATAGTCGTCCAAGTCTTCAATGTTAATAATAGCCTTGAATGTTTCACTTTCTTTTATGGCAATAATTTCAGTTTCAAGTATTTTGACCTTCTCTCGCAATCTATTTATCGTTGCTCTTAATTTGTCTTTATCCGTGAGTTTATCTCCTTTGCTTGTTGAAAGAATACCTTTTTCAAGATTCGCTAATATTTCAGAAACTTTTTGAAGGTCATTTTTTACATTTGATTCATTTAATTCTTTGAAGATTTCTTCTGCCTGCTTTAGAATTTCGATTGGTTCATTCGCAAATTTGTCGGGATGGCATAAAAAAGCCGCTTTGCGATACTTTTTTCTTAACTCTTTTTCTTGCTCGGCAGTTAATTCAAAAATCTCCTTTTCCTTTTCGGTGTCAACTTGTTCTCGATATTGCTTTTCGTCATTTTCAGCTTCTTCATATTTTGATTTATCTGATTTGAATTTCAGTTTACGTGATTTCAAAATATCAAGTATAATGTAGCCTAATTCAATTGTGTGGCGATAATGAAATTCGGAAAGTAACTTTTCTAGTTCTATCTTTTCATTTTCAAATCCCACAAGTTGGTTTTCTAAATTCTTAATTTCAAGTTTAAGTGCTGCAATTTCAGGGTCTGTCCAGATTGAAAGTTGTTGGTTTTTTGAAATGAAATTTTGAATTTTACTTATTGCTGACGCAAATTCATCTTTCTTTACGTCGTCAATAATTTCCTGTAAATCTGAGTTAAAATCGTATATCTTAAGTTTTGAAGTTTCTTTGTCTAATTCCTCAATATCCTCAAGAAGTATATAGTTTTTGAGGATTTCTAAACGTTTAATGATTTTGTTTATTGGAAAAATAATTTCTTCATTTACTACATCTGGGTAGTATTGTCTTCGGATATTGTTAAATTCAGAAATGAACTGTTCAGCTAATATCGTATCATTACTTGTGATGATTACGTTCTCAAAATTACTTTCTGCTTTATAGCTCCAGTTGTATGAACCTGTTATCACTGTGCTATAATCAATGACACAAAACTTATTATGCATTAATTCTGTATCACCGTTGCCGATTTTAAAAACTTTTGATTTGGCAGTAATTAACTGCTCAAAATCAATAGATGAATTATGGTTAATTTTATCGTTAGAAATAATGAGAGAAACGGTGCAACCGTTTTTTGCTTTATTTACTAATTCATTGAAAAGGTTCTTGTTGGTAAACCAAGCAACTGCAATAAATACAGACTTTTGGGCTTTACTTATTTCCTGCTGAATTCTCTCAGCTATATTTTCAAATACTGCTTCTGTTTGCATTTATTATGTAAATTAATATTCTATAAGTAAGGGTAACTATTTAATTGAGAATATTTATTTTGTAAATCAGAACATAAATAACTAATAATAAGCCATTTATGCGATTTTGAATATTGTTAAAATAAATGTTCTTCATACTTAT
>JAFEIL010000166.1 GCA_017495105.1 Emticicia sp.
AAAGCGTATCATCAGCAGCGTCAGATCTATATAAGAGACAGCACCATTCTACATTAAATCAATGGAGCCTAAATTTTCACAGAAAGTCAAAGAAATCATAACCTTAGCTCGTGAAGAAGCATTAAGACTGGGGCATGATTATATCGGAACCGAACACTTGATTTTGGGGATGATAAGGGATGGTGAGGGAATTGCTCTAAATCTATTGAGAGATTCAGGCGTACAACTTGACGAACTACGCATCACTATTGAGCAAGCCACAAAAGGCACTGCAACCAACAATATTAAAAATTTGGCGAATATTCCGCTTACTCGCCAGTCTGAAAAAGTTTTAAAAATTACTCATCTTGAGGCTAAAATTTTTAAGTCACAATTGATAGGTACTGAGCATCTATTATTAGCCATTTTGCGTGATGGTGATAACCTCGGCGGACAAATTTTGCAAAAGTTCCAACTCAATTACGAACAAACAAAAGAAATGCTTGAGTATCAACTAACTGGTCAGAAACCTGTGATGGAACGTCCAGAGACTGACGATGACGATGAAAGAATCTTTGGCGGCGGTACTGGTGGATATCAGCAAAAAGGAGAACAGAAAAATCCTGAAAAATCTAAAACTCCTGTTTTAGACAATTTCGGACGCGACCTAACCAAATTTGCCGAAGCTGGTAAACTCGACCCGATAGTAGGACGTGAAAAAGAAATTGAGCGTGTTGCTCAAATTCTTTCAAGACGCAAGAAAAATAACCCTATTTTGATTGGTGAGCCTGGTGTTGGTAAAACTGCTATTGCTGAAGGTTTAGCTCTCAGAATTGTGCAGAAAAAAGTTTCAAGAATTTTATTCGGGAAACGTGTGGTAACCCTTGATTTAGCTTCATTGGTTGCGGGAACAAAATACCGTGGCCAGTTTGAAGAGCGGATGAAGGCTGTAATGAATGAGTTGGAGAAATCACCCGATGTGATTTTGTTCATTGATGAGATTCATACAATTGTAGGTGCAGGTGGTGCAAGTGGCTCACTCGATGCCTCGAATATGTTTAAGCCTGCTTTGGCTCGTGGCGATATTCAATGTATTGGTGCAACAACCCTTGATGAATACCGTCAGTATATTGAAAAAGATGGAGCTTTGGCTCGTCGTTTCCAAATGGTTATGGTTGAAGCAACTTCAATCGACGAAACTATCGAAATCTTGAATAATATTAAAGATAAGTATGAAGACCATCATCATGTTAGTTATACGCAAGGTGCTTTAGAAGCGGCTGTAAAATTATCTGAAAGGTATATTACTGATCGTTATTTACCTGATAAAGCCATTGACGTTTTGGACGAAGTTGGTGCGAGAGTACACATCAATAATATTTCTGTTCCACAAGATATTTTGTTATTGGAAGAACAAGTTGAGTTAATAAAGAAAGAGAAAAATCAGGTGGTGAAGAGCCAACGCTACGAAGAAGCGGCTCAACTTCGTGATCGTGAGAAAAAACTTTTAGAACAACTCGACAAAGCCAAATTGTCTTGGGAAGAAGAAGCGAAATCAAAGCGTTATACTGTAACCGAAGATCACGTGGGCGATGTTGTGGCAATGATGACGGGTATTCCAGTGAAGCGTGTCAACATGAATGATGGCGAGAAGATCTTGAATATGGGCGACGCTCTTCGTGGAAGAATCGTTGGTCAAGACCCAGCAGTTGAGAAACTCGTAAAATCAATTCAGCGAACCCGTGTTGGATTGAAAGATCCTAAAAAACCAATAGGTTCATTTATTTTTTTAGGGCCAACGGGTGTAGGAAAAACTGAATTGGCTAAGACGCTTGCAACGTATCTTTTCGATAAAGAAGATGCTTTAGTAAGAATTGATATGAGTGAATACATGGAGAAATTCAGTATCTCTCGTTTGGTTGGAGCACCTCCAGGCTATGTTGGCTACGAAGAAGGTGGCCAATTAACCGAAAAAATCCGTAGAAAACCGTATTCTGTTATTTTACTTGATGAGATTGAAAAAGCACATCCAGATGTTTATAATATCTTATTGCAGGTACTTGACGATGGAATTCTGACTGATAGCCTCGGTAGAAGAGTTGATTTTCGTAATACAATCATTATTATGACTTCAAATATTGGAGTTCGTGACTTGAAAGATTTTGGTACAGGAATTGGTTTCGCAACTAAGTCACGTACGGATAATCAAGATGATATTGTGAAAAGTACGATTCAAAATGCTTTGAAGAAAACTTTCTCACCCGAATTCTTGAACAGGCTTGATGACGTAATTGTGTTCAATTCATTGAGCCGTGAAGACATTCATAAGATTATTGACATCGCTCTTGGTCGTTTAATTGCTCGCATAACAAACATTGGTTATAATATTTCTTTGACAGACAAAGCAAAAGATTTCTTGTCTGAAAAAGGTTATGACCAACAATACGGTGCAAGACCATTGAATCGTGCGATTCAGAAATATGTGGAAGACCCATTGGCAGAAGAAATTTTGAAAGGAGATGTTCAAGAAGGTGATACTATCGTTGTCGATTATATCGGAGAAGGAGAAACGCTTTCGTTTGGGCGAGCTAAAATAGAAGAGTCAATCGAAAATAATCAGTAATACAAGTTTTTATCTTGTGAATAATCAAAAAGCACGGCAATCTGTCGTGCTTTTTTGCTATTTTTGCAGTATGATTCTTGATTATATTAAATATTTTTTCAAAGCGAAAGACGAACATTCGCTACATTCTCCTTTTGTTTTTGAATTTTATACCCAAGTTTTAAAAGATAAGACTCATTCTACAGAATATGATGAAATTGAAAACTTAAGAAAACAACTCTTGAGCGATAAACGCATCCTACATATTAAAGATTTTGGTGCAGGAGCAAAAACTAACAAAAATATCCAACGTACGGTTAAAGATATTGCTCGTAAATCGCTCAAAAATCCAAGTTTAGCACAGTTTTTTTTTAGAATTGTTAAGAATTATCAATACAAAAACATTATAGATTTAGGTACTTCATTGGGCCTTACGACTGCATATTTAGGCAAATCAGACAAAAATATTAAAGTTTATAGTTTTGAAGGTTGTGATGAAACCGCAAAAATTGCCCATGAAAATCTTGATAAATTGGCTTTGAAAAATATTGAAATTATAGTCGGAAATATTGACAAAACTTTACCCGAAAAATTAAATAAAACAGCACAATTAGATTTTGTTTTTTTCGATGCAAATCATCGTTATGAGCCTACAATCGGCTATTTTCAACAATGTCTTGCGAAAGCCCATGATGAAAGTTGCTTTGTTTTTGATGACATTTACTGGTCGGAAGAAATGAAACAAGCCTGGCAAACAATTCAGAACCATGAATCAGTCAGTATTAGCATTGATTTATTTTGGGTCGGAATTGTCTTTTTTAGAAAGAAACAACCCAAGCAACATTTCGTTTTAAAATTTTGATTTAATTTAGAATTATTCCAAACTAAAAACTATACTTGCTTGTTATTATGTGGAGCGATTGGGCAACACTAGCTCTCCATTATCGCTGATTTATGGAGAAACAACAGTATAAATGAAAAGACGCAAAAATCGTTTTTGAAAATAAAGAAAATATGTCAGTATTAGATATTAATAAAATTCGTCAAGATTTTCCGATTCTTGATGAAAAAGTAAATGGTCGAGATTTAGTATATTTTGATAATGCTGCCACAACTCAAAAACCATTCGTTGTTTTAGAGGCTTTAGCAAACTATTACGGTCATTATAACGCCAATATTCACCGTGGAATCCACTTTTTAGCTGAAAAAGCTACATCTGCATTTGAAGATTCTCGCACTACTATTCAAAAGTTTTTAAATGCTGCTCAAAAGGAAGAAATTATTTTTACTTACGGTACAACAGATGGAATCAATTTAGTTGCTCAAACTTACGGACGTAAATTTCTGAAAGAAGGTGATGAAATTATCATTTCAACATTAGAGCATCACTCTAACATAGTGCCTTGGCAAATGCTATGTGAAGAAAAGGGTTGTGTTTTAAGAGTTATTCCGATTGATGACAAAGGCGATTTGATTTTGGAAGAATACGAAAAAATGCTTTCTGAAAAAACTAAATTCGTTTCGGTCGTTCACGTTTCAAATGCTTTGGGAACAATTAACGATGTGAAATTTATTATCGACAAAGCACACGAAGTTGGAGCAAAGGTTTTGATTGATGGAGCTCAAGCATCATCTCATATTACGATTGATGTCCAAACTTTAGATGCTGATTTCTATGCTTTTTCGGCACACAAATTGTTTGGGCCAACTGGTATGGGCGTACTTTACGGTAAATTAGATATTTTAAATGCCATGCCGCCATATCGTGGTGGTGGAGAAATGATTAAAGAGGTAACTTTTGAGAAAACCACTTACAACGAACTTCCCTATAAATTTGAAGCTGGAACTCCAAATATCGCTGATGTTGTGGCGGTTAAATTTGCCATTGATTATATCAATGAATTAGGCAAAGAAAACATTGCAGCTTACGAAGATGAACTTTTGAAATATGCTACCGACCAATTATCTGAAATCAGCGGATTGAGAATTATTGGGCAAGCAAAAGAGAAGGTTTCGGTGGTTTCGTTTGTTTTAGATGGTATTCATCCGCAAGATGTAGGTGTTATTCTTGACCAACAAGGAATCGCCATTCGTACAGGACATCATTGTACTCAACCGTTAATGAACCGTTTAGGACTTCCCGGAACTTCAAGAGCCTCTTTTGCTGTTTATAACACAAAGCCTGAAATCGATAAATTAGTGGCTGGAATACACAAGGTGAAGAAAATGGTACTTTAAAATTGATAAAATGATGGTAACTCTCAAGACAATTAAAGATTAGGTAAATTCTATGCCTGAAAACGCCACAATTGATTATGTTATTGAGCGTTTAATTTATATGCAAAAAATTGACGAGGCTCTTATCGATGTAGAAAAAGGCAACTTTTATACTCATGATGAAATGGAAGAATATACAAAAAAATGGTTGAAAAAGTAATTTGGTCATCAAAGGCACGAACTGATTTGGATGAAATTTATTTGTCTCTTTCTTAATATTCCGAAAAATATGCAAATCAATGGGTTGAAAGACTATTCAGTAAAATCGAACTTTTAGAAAAATTTCCCGAGATTGGGGCAATTGTTCCAAAGAAAGAAATAAGCTTCATTCAAGAAACATACGTTGGAAACTTTAAGATTGCATATAGTTATTTTAACAATCAATTAACAATTTTAAGAATAGTTCACAAAGGTTCTTCATTTGGCAAAATATGACAATAAACGAAATACAAGACGAAATTATCGAAGAGTTTGAACTCTTTGATGATTGGGAAGGGAAATATGAGTATATAATTGATTTAGGAAAAAAGTTACCTAAACTCGCAGATGAACATAAAAATCAAGATAATATTATAAAAGGTTGTCAGTCAATAGTTTGGCTTCATGCTTATAAAAAAGATGACAAATTACACTTTGAGGCTGATAGTGAGGCAATTATCGTAAAAGGTTTGGTGAGTATGCTCGTAAAAGTCATGACAAATCATACTCCAGAAGAGATATTAAAATCAGATTTATATTTTATTGATAAAGTGGGTTTGGCAAGCCATTTGGCACAAACTCGTTCTAATGGATTGGCTTCTATGGTCAAGCAAATGAGGGCTTATGCTGTGGCATATCAAGCAAAAGATAACTAATTGAAACGTTTTTCATAAATAAAAAATGACCGAGCAAGAATTAAAAGAAAGCGTAATAGTAGCAATCAAGCAGGTTTATGACCCTGAGATTCCCGTTGATGTTTATGAGTTAGGTTTAATATATGACATAAAGATTTTTCCTGTAAATAATGTCTATGTATTAATGACCCTTACCTCGCCGTCTTGTCCATCAGCTGAGTCAATACCTGTGGAAGTTGAACAGAAAATTCGTGAGATTGAAGGTGTTAGCGATGTCAGTGTTGAACTTACTTTCGACCCACCTTATGCCACCGATATGATGTCGGAAGTAGCTCAATTGGAGCTTGGGTTTATGTAATACCCCCAACCCTGAAAGAGGAAAAAAAATAATAAAAAAATGTTGAATACCCCAGCAACATTAAAACCATCAAAGCAAAGCTCCCCCTTAGGGGCAGGGGAGCGATTTATATTATGTATCCTCCTCATTTAGTGTCTCCGATGAAAGCTGATTTAGTTAATGTAGGCTTTCAAGAATTATTATCTGCTTCTGATGTAGATAACTTTATTACTAACCAACAAGGTACGTCGTTGGTTGTTATTAACTCAGTTTGTGGTTGTGCAGCAGGTACTTGTCGCCCCGGTGTGAAATTGGCTTTGCAACGCTCAGAGGCTAAACCTGAAAGTTTGGTTACAGTTTTTGCAGGTGTTGATACTGATGCAGTTCAACAAATGCGTACATACATCCCATTCCCTCCATCATCACCAGCCATTGCGATTTTTAAAAATGGTGAGGTTGTACACTTTATCGAAAGACACCATATAGAAGGACGTTCCGCTGAAATGATTGCTACACATTTAGTAGCTGTTTTGGAAGAAGTTGTAGGTGAGGAAGCATAATTTTAGTTTTGAGCGGTCCGCCACAGCGGTTCTAAATTATAGCTTCTGAGTTTGATGCTCAGTTTTAACCGCTATGGCGGGCTACTCAAAATTCAGAACTCTCAATCGCTACGGCGGATCGTTCAAAAGTTTTAAAAATTTGGTTTCAATAAGTATTTTCCGTAGAAGTCATTAATTACTTTTACCGCATCATCGGCTGTATCCACCAATTTTATTAAGTTCAAATCTTCCGGGTTAATGTTTTTTTCCCGCTCACACATTGTTTGTTTTAGCCAATCAATTAGGCCTTTCCAATACTCTGTTCCTACCATAACGATTGGGAATCTTGCAATCTTTTTTGTCTGAATTAATGTTAATGCTTCAAAAAGTTCATCAAGAGTTCCGAATCCGCCAGGCATAATTACAAATCCTTGCGAATATTTCATAAAACAAACTTTTCTCGCAAAAAAGTAATCAAAATTAATGCTTTTATCGGGGTCAACAAATCTATTTGGCACTTGTTCGAAAGGTAATTTTATATTCAAACCTACTGATTTTCCCCCGTTTTCAGCAGCACCTTTATTGCCTGCTTCCATTACTCCAGGTCCACCGCCTGTAATTACACCATAGCCTTTAGCTACTAATTTGGCTGCAATTTCCTCCGAAAGTAAATAATATTTGTGGTCAGGTTTTGTTCTTGCCGAACCGTATATGGTTACGCATGGGCCGATTTTGGCCAAACGGTCGAAACCATCAACAAATTCAGCTACGGTTTTTAATATTTGCCATGAATCTTGACTTTGGATTTCGTTCCATCCTTTTTCTACAAATGCCTCACGAATTAATTCTTCTTCATTTAATACAATTTCTTTTTCTGCCATATTTTTTTGATTTTGGTACAACATAGTTTTTATGAGGTAATCTAATATATAGTTCAATCAAACAATTCTTCTTTATTTTTTGAGAAGAATTGGATAATGAAAACGTATATTTGCAAAAAAAAGTATAGAATACCAAAAATGAATTTTTCTTGGCTAATTCATCCTCCAAAAGAGAAGTTCAGCTTATAATTTTTTTATCAATTAATTGGGGGAATAAATCATTATGAAAGTAGCAATTGCAGGTGACCACGCTGGGTTTGAGTATAAAAAAGTAATTCTTCGTTGGCTTCAAGAACAAAATTTTGAAACAGCTGATTATGGTCCTTATACGCCCGAAGCAGTCGATTACCCTGATACGGCCCATCAATTGGCAAATTCGGTTGAAAGCGGGCAATATGAGTTTGGAGTCTTGATTTGCGGCAGTGGAAATGGCGTTTGTATGACTGCCAATCATCATCAAGGTATTAGAGCAGGTTTAGTTTGGAATTTGGAAGTGGCAGAATTGATTCGCCAACATAATAATGCAAATGTTATCTGTTTGCCTGCACGATTTATTGATGTTGAATTAGCACTAGAATGTGTGAAGACCTTTTTGAAAACTGAATTTGAAGGAGGCCGTCATGCACGAAGAGCTGATAAAATTTCTTGTTAAAATAAAAAGAGGCTATAGAATTTGATTCATAGCCTCTTTTTATTAAAATTTTCTTTGATAAATTCCTTCAATATTGGTTTTCTGATAGTTTGATGCTAAAGCAGGAATTCTCTTAAATATTTTGGGGATAACGTTTTGTTTATCAATAATAATGGTTGGAGGGTCTTTCTTGAAATTATCAAAAATATTGATGATACTTTCATAATTATCTGGATTTTCTAAGTCGATTTTTGAAAGGTCCCAATTTAGATAACAAGTAGCTGATTGTCCATAAGTATACTCGTCGATTCTTTCGCCAATTACCAACATTTTTTGTCCCTTCATTCTTTCTGGAATTTCCTTTGGTTTTACTCGCATATCTGCCAATTGTTCAAAACCTTTACCAAATAAAGGCGTAACTCCTTGGTATTGAACAAAAACAATAAAAAGAAATAATAATGTAAAGAGTAGTTCTGGCAAGAAAACCCCTTTTAAGTGCAAGAAAAACCCAGTGATAAAGAATGCAAAAAATGGCACAAAAATAATAAACTGCATTGGAGCCACATTTGGAGAAAGAAATAGTGCTATCAATGAAACGATTCCCCAAATGAGCATAATTTGCTGTGTACGTTGTTGATAGCTATTATATTTACTTACTTGTGTTTGCCTCAAAAAACCAAAAACTGCCAAAGCGGAGGGGACAGTTATAGCAATAAAAGCACTCTTAAAGTCTTCTAAACTATATTGTTTAATTTTGAAAATACCATTAAACCAGTTGTATTTAAACTCATCAAGACTACCGTAGAGATAAAAGTAAAGTCCAGTCAAAAATAGCGGTAAACCAAAACCTAACATTGCCAAAAAGTGCTGACGAAGATTGGCATTAGTAAAAAATACAAGGCTCGCCATGCTCCAAAATATAAAAACCATTGTTGGTTGATGAAAGAGCGATGCCAGACCGATGTAAAGTCCAACCTCAAAGACTTCATCTGAAACACCTTCACGGCGTTCCATTTGTTTCACGAGTTTATTAAATGCAAAAAGTAAAAATGTGGTTGAAAGTAAAACTGGCGAAAGTTTACTCATATCAAATGATAGACTCATCAAAAGAACATAAATTAGGCCTGGAGCGTAGTTTTTTTCGAGATAAGTTTGACGAGTATTACAAACAAAAGTAAAATACAAAGCTTGGAAATAAGTTACTAGTATAGCTATAAACTCATAAACAAATTGCGAACGCCCAAACGAAACATCAATTGCCCAATAGATAAAAGATGCCAAAGGCCCAACATTTGTCCAAACTTCTTTGTATAAAAATTGTCCATTATGAATTTTTTCGCCGACCAACATCCATTCAAGTTCTGGAAGGAGCATCGGGAGTTTATGCCCCCAAAAAGGCACTTTAATAATCACGACTAGGAAAAGCAGTGAAAAAATATGAAACAGGGAGTTTAACCTAAAAAATGTTAACAAGGCTTTGAAAGATTAGTTTAAAGCACAAAGTTATGAAAAAACTAACTGATGTGAGAAACTTTACTTTATTTAACCCGAAAATTTGCGGATATTTGTATAAAATTAATGATTGAATGACTTTATGATTGTAATGACAGAATAATTATTTATAAATTAACTTAATTTTTCATTCACTCATTCAAACATTCACTCATTCAAAATTAGAAAATGATGGAATCCAAAAGACAAAGACAAGTAGCAAAACAGATTCAAAAAGATTTAGGTGAGATTTTTCAAAAAGACTTGAAACAATTATTTAATGGAGCCTTTGTAACAATCACTGACGTGAAAACAACACCAGATTTGGCTATTGCAAGGGTTTATTTGAGTTTTTTATTAGCAAAAGATAGAGAAGGAGTTTTACAAATAATCAGAGAAAATACCAAAGTTATTAGAAATCTATTGGGTGAGAGAGTGCGTCATCAACTACGAATTGTGCCGAATTTGCAGTTTTTTATTGATGATACAGCTGAATATGCTCAAAAAATGGATGCACTTTTTGCAGGAATTGTAATTCCCCCAGCACCGATTGAGGACGAAGAATAAAAAATAAAACCAACTAATTCTTTTCAAATTGTGAATCTTTCGTTTCTAATCGCTAAAAGATATTTTTTTTCAAAAAAGAAAAAGAGTTTCATCAATTTT
The DNA here is from genome assembly GCA_017495105.1 of Emticicia sp. Taxonomy (GTDB): domain Bacteria; phylum Bacteroidota; class Bacteroidia; order Cytophagales; family Spirosomataceae; genus Emticicia. The sequence continues at coordinate 10,237 of JAFEIL010000166.1, forward strand.
ATCTCTATTATTTCTATGCTTGGCATTGGCATCGGAACAATGGCGTTGGTGATTGTATTGTCGGTTTTTAATGGCTTAGAAGAGCTTAATCGTAAAATTTTTAAATCTTTCGATGCTGATATTAAGATTTCGCCGAAAAGTGGAAAAGGTTTTTTGCTTGATAAAACCAAAATAGCTCAAATAAAAGCAATAAAAGATGTTTGGTATGTAACTGAAGTTATTCAAGATAACGCACTCGTGAAATACCAAAACTCACAAATGGTGGTCACCCTTAAAGGTGTAGATGAAACATTTCAAGCTTATAGTCCTCTGAAGAAATCATTGGTAGAGGGGGATTTTGTATTGTCAAAAGATAGTGTTGATTATGCATTTATTGGTGGAAATGTTTATGCGGCCTTGAATATTTCCTTACAAAATATCATTGAACCTATTGAAATTTGGTATCCACGCAATCGAAAATCTATTTCTTTAAATCCAGAAGATGATATTAATCGTGAGATTCTAAATATTTCGGGAGTTTATTCATTGGAGCAAGTTCATGATGATTTCATTTATGTTCCGCTTGAGGTAGCAAAACAACTGACCGAGTATGGAGACAAAAGAAGTGCTATTGAGATTCAAGCAAAACCCAATGCTGATATTTCTCAAATTCAGGTTTCAGTAAAAAGTATTTTAGACGAAAATTTCTTAGTTCAAAATCAAGATGAACAAAATGCTTCATTATTTAGAGCAATCAAAATCGAAAAGTTATTTATTTTTATTGCTTTGATGTTTATCATTTGCATTGCTTCATTTAATATTTTCTTTTCTTTGACAATGCTTGTGATTGATAAACAACAAGATTTGAAAACACTTTTCGCAATGGGGGCTGATGAAGGATTAGTAAAGCGTATTTTTTATTCAGAGGGAGCTTTAGTTTCATTTATTGGTGCTATAGTTGGCCTTGTTTTGGGCGGATTGATTTGCTATCTTCAAGAACGATACGGTATAATAAAAATAGGAATTGAAAGTTCATTTATTGATGCTTATCCAGTAAAAATGCAATTAAGTGATTTTGTATTAACTGCCATTTCTATTATTGTTATTACACTTTTAGCTTCTTATTTACCAGCAAAACGAGCTGCAAAGAAT
>JAFEIL010000152.1 GCA_017495105.1 Emticicia sp.
CTTTTTGGGTCATTATCTTAAATCCTTTACAAATAAAACTGTTTTATTTTACAATGGAAAATATTCTTTAATAAATATTTTCCATTGAAAATATTGTACTTTCTGAAAAATACATTTTTTAAACAGAATAATTTAAAATACGCTACAAATAGTTATTTATACTTATTTTTTTCTTTATATTGTTCAATATAAACTTAGAATGTTTTTATAATAAAATGAGGATTACGCTATTAAATTTTTCAGAATTTATTATTGGGGGCGTTAATTTTTACTTGAAATTCAACTTACACCAAAATTTTCGCAGAAAATTACCTAAAAAAAAGTACCACACCTATCTATCACTGATATCAAGGTGTGGCACAGCGTTTTAATGCTTTTTTATTTTAACTTTAACACAATCGCACCCAAGGGTGGAAGCGTTAGTTCGATAGAGTTTTCTTTTCCGTGAGAAGCAACTACTTGGGTGTGTACTTCACCATTCAATACACCGCTTCCCCAATACTCTTGCTTATCGCTATTGAAAACTTCTGTATAAGTTCCTGCGGTTGGTATTCCTATTCGGTAGTTTGAGTGTGGAACAGGTGTAAAGTTTAGCACTACAAGCAAGTTTTCTTTTTCGTTGAAACCTTTACGTGCGTACACAATCACGGCGTTTTCACGGTCGCTAGTATCAATCCATTCAAAACCATCAGGACTAAATTGCTTATCAAACAACGCACCTTCTGAGCGATATAGTTTATTTAAGCCCTTCACGCACGCTGCCATGCCATTGTTTGGTTGGTTTTCGAGTAAATGCCAGTCGAGACTTTTCTCAAAGTTCCATTCAGCAAATTGAGCAAATTCACCACCCATAAAGAGCAACTTTGTACCTGGATGAGTAAACATATAAGTGTACATCAAACGCAAATTGGCAAATTTACGCCATTCATCACCTGGCATTTTTTCGATTAATGAGCCTTTTCCATAAACAACCTCATCATGCGAAAATGGCAACATAAAGTTTTCAGAAAAAGCATAAACCAAACTAAAAGTAATATCGTTTTGGTGCCATTTGCGGTACATTGGGTCTTTAGCAAAATAGCGAAGAGTATCGTTCATCCAACCCATCATCCACTTCATACCAAAGCCAAGTCCACCCGAATAAACTGGACGAGAAACACTTGGAAATGCCGTAGATTCTTCGGCAATCGTCTGAGTATCAGGAAATGAGCGATATATTTCTTCGTTCAACTCTTTAAACAATGAAATCACTTCGAGGTTTTCACGACCACCGAAAACGTTTGGTATCCACTCGCCAGCATTACGAGAATAATCACGGTAAAGCATTGAAGCCACAGCATCAACACGCAGGCCATCGGCATGGAAACGGTCGAGCCAAAATATAGCATTACTTATCAAAAACGAGCGTACTTCGTAGCGACCGTAATTAAAGATATAACTTTTCCAGTCTGGATGATAACCTTCACGTGGGTCTTCGTGTTCGTAAAGGGCGGTTCCATCAAATTTGAATAATCCATGAGCATCGCCAGGATAATGTGAAGGCACCCAATCGAGTATCACCCCAATACCATTAATGTGAAGTTGATCAATCAAATACATAAACTCTTGTGGCGTACCGAAACGGCTACTTGCAGCAAAATATCCTGTGATTTGATAACCCCAAGATGGCTCGTACGGATGCTCCATGATTGGCATAAACTCTACGTGAGTAAAACCCATTTCTTTTATATAAGGCACAAGTGTATCGGCAACTTCGCCGTAGCTCAAACACCTTTCTGGTTTCGATGGGTCACGTTTCCACGAACCAAAGTGCAACTCATAAATCGAAGTAGGAGCATTGAGATTATTGGCCGCACGGCGGGTTTTCATCCAATTTTGGTCTTTCCACTCGTACCATGTATCCCAAACTATTGAAGCAGTTTTTGGCGGATGTTCCCAACGTAATGCATAAGGGTCGCCTTTTTCAATATCAGCACCCGTATTTGAGGCAATAAAATATTTATAAACTGCTCCGTTTCCTACATTCGGAATCCAACCTTCCCAAATCCCCGAACCGTCCCACCGAAGATTGAGCGGATGTTCGGCACGATTCCAGCCATTAAACTCACCAATGACCGAAACGTATTTGGCATTTGGGGCCCAAACGGCAAATAAAGTTCCAGTAACTCCATGATTTTGAACTACATGAGAGCCGAGTTTTTCGTATAATCTAAAATGTTTTCCCGAACGAAAAAGAGAAATATCAAAATCTGTAAGTAAGCTGAAAGCCTCAACAGAGCGACGTTCCGTATTATCAATAGTTGGAGTTAGTGTAGCTTCTTGGGATTCAGTTTTTGAAATATCTTGTTCTGTACTTGTTGTTTTTTCTTTTTTTGTAGAAACTGCTTTCTTTGCCATGAGGTTGGATATTAAACAAGATTAAGTATTTGTTTGTAAAAATAGTTTTTAAAAATTGAAAAGCAAAAAATGGTTTATATTTGAGGAGAGAAAAAGGTTTTTAATTGATTTAGAGAGAAATTTAACCAATTCGATAAAATGGAAAGCGGAAGATTACGATTAGAAATAAGTAAAGATGATAGTAATGTGGGATATTTATATTTACCAACTTTTTCTGTTAAAAGTGAGGGCTGTGTGGCGAAACTAATATCTTTACATGAATTGATTAAAAATTACAAAGGAATCCCTATTTATCTTGATTTTGATAAAAATGATAATTTAGTTGGAATCGAAATAATTGGATAATTTTAATTAAAATCACTTAAGTATGAGGAACATTTATTTTAACAATATTCAAAATTGTATAAATGACTTATTATTAGTCATTTATGTTCTGATTCGCAAAATAAATATTCTCAATTAAATAGTTACTCTTACTTA
>JAFEIL010000080.1 GCA_017495105.1 Emticicia sp.
ATATTTATGAGTCTTTAGGTTTAATTTCTAAATACAATTCTGGCGGTATTCCGCTACAGGTAATTGGTGTGATCGACGAAGAAGAAAACTTTGTCGGAATCATCACAGCATCAGAAGTTTACACTAAATTTGGTGAACTGCTCGGAAGCCAAGAACCAGGGGCAGTTTTGGTCATTTCAATTAAAAACAGAGATTATTCATTGGCAGAAATTAGCCGTTTGGTAGAATCAGATAATGCCAAGATTTTAAGCAGTTATTTTACAGGAAATACTTTTTTGAATAATGAATCAGCAAATTTGACCCTAAAAATCAATCGAGAAAATATCACATCTATTGTAGCAACACTCGAACGCTTTGGCTATACAGTTGAAGCCAGTTATGCCCACGAACCCGTAGAAAGCATTGAGCAAGAACGCTATAATATGCTCATGAAATATTTAAGTGTATAAAACAAAAGCTGTAAAACAGAAATTTTACGGCTTTTGTTTTAATGAGTATTCTTCTTTAAAGTTCTAACTATCAGCAATAAACTTATCAAACTAAGTATTGCAGCTGCCATAAACGGAGCTCCCGGAAAATAAACAGCAGCCCCATTTTCTGTAAATTTATAAAAAAGTGTAGTCATCAATATTGGGCCTATGATGGCCGCTATACTATTTAAACTTGTAAGCGAACCTTGCAATTCACCTTGCTCATTGGCTGGCACTTGCGTTGAAATAATTCCTTGCATGGCTGGCCCAGCCAAGCCACCTAACGAAAACGGAACCATGATGGCATACATCATCCAGCTTTGATTGGCAAATGAATAGGCAAACGAACAAATGATTGAAAACAAAAAACCTATATAAATAGCATTTTTTGTACCCAGTTTAGGAATTGCGATACGAGTTAGGCCTCCTTGAACCAAAGCAATCATCACTCCGATAAATGTCAATGACCATCCAATTTCTTTATTCGTCCAATTGAATCTTTCTTTTACAAAATAAGACCAAGTACCTTGTGTAGAAAAATTGGCGATATAAACCAAAAACAAGGCTGCCACTAAACCAATCAACATAGGAAAACGGCGGAGATTTATCAAAGCTCCCACTGGATTTGCTCTTCTCCAATCAAATTTACGTCTATTTTCGGGTTTCAATGATTCTGGCAATATAAAGAATCCATACAGGCAGTTGACTAAAGTCAGAACACCTGATACCATAAACGGCACTCTTGTACCGAAGTCACTTGCTAAACCACCGATTATTGGCCCAACGATAAAACCCAATCCAAAGGCAGCTCCAATCATACCGAAGTTTTGTGCTCTTTTTTCTGGGATACTTATATCAGCCATGTAAGCAGCGGCAGTTGTAAAGCTAGCTCCCATGACACCCGCAATCAGACGACCTATAAAAAGCCAACCAATCGTTGGGGCAAAAATCAATAATAGATAATCAAGTCCAAAGCCAAAAAGTGAGGCTAAAAGAATAGGTCTTCGACCAAATTGATCGCTCAGACCGCCTACAATTGGCGAACAGATAAACTGCATTAGGGAGTATGCAGCAAATAAAAATCCACCATAACGAGCCGCACCACTTACATCGGTATGAGCCAATTCTGAAATCAATGATGGCATTACAGGAATAATAATCCCAAAGCCGATTGCATCCAAAAGTATTGTAATAAATATAAATATCGTAGCGGCGTTACGTTTTTCGGACATAATATTTGTTTAAAGTTTTTTATTCACTAATTAGCTTAAAGAATCAGTTTTTGACTCGATAAACACAAATTTAGCTCGTTTTTAGCTTTTTCTTGCACCATCAGCTAAAATTATTAATTTACGGTAAAGTAGTTTTCCTGAAAAAATGTAATTTTAAACTTTGGCATACATTTTGAAAATGCAACTGTAAATAAACCTTATACACAAATAACTAATCCTGTTTAGTAAGTCTTCCCTATAAATTCAATGAAAAAAAGAAATAAGCCCGCCATTCCTCAGAATCAATCGCCCAAAAAGCAAGAAGAAGTTGTCCAAACTCCAGTATCTAAAGTTACAGAAACTCCTAAAAAAGAATCTACGATAATAAATACGGCCTCTGATATTTCTCTTTCTTCAAGACTTGCACTGGGCTTGTTAGTTGGCATCTTAGTTTTAACTGGCTTTTGGATTTTTAAGGACTTTGTATTAGCCAAGAAAACGATTCTTTACTTAGATATTGGTAGCGATATGGGCAATGCGTTTTTCCCATTTAATAAACTTGCCACTGATTATTTTCAAGAATATGGGTTGCTAAGTTGGTCGTTTAAGCAAGGTATGGGGCAAGATATTTCGCCGTTAATGAACAGTCCTCTATACTATTTTTTCTTTTTAGGCAATGCCGAAAATATACCTACAACTGCCGTTTATATCGAATTTCTCAGATTATTACTCAACGGACTTACATTTTTTTGGTATTTAAGATTAATAAAATATAATACTTACACCAGTATCTTGGGGAGTGTTTGCTTTGCATTGATTGGTTTTTTTGCTTTAGCATTTGGCTGGACTCCAATTCTTTCGGACTGGCTTTTATTCCTAGTTTTGATGTTGATTTCATTAGAATACTTAATTCAATACAATAAGTGGTATTTACTGCCAGTATCAGTAATGCTAATGACAATCAATCAGCCCTTCAATTTGGTACTGATTGCCGAATTTTCAATTATTTACTTAATCGTAAAATTATATGTCGGCAATAAGTTAGGAGATTGGTTAGACAATGGAAAACTGATTTTTAAAATTGTTGTTTTAGGAGCCTTAGGTATAGGTATGGGCTTCTTTATGGCTTATACACACATACTAACGATGCTTAATAGCCCTCGTGGTTCGGGAGATGTGGCTTATACGAATGTACTTTCGTCGCAACCTATTTTACAAATGGCTGACGGAAATGAGCTTTTTACGAGTTTCTTACGTTGGTTTAGCAATGACATTTTAGGATACGCCGCTACTTACAAATCGTGGCAAAACTACATGGAGGCTCCCGCTTTCTATGTGGGTCTGGGTATGCTATTATTATTACCACAATTATTTGTTTTAAGTAATACTCGCCAAAGAAAAGCTTATGGGGTAGTCGCTGGTTTGGTATTACTGACCATGATATTCCCATACTTTAGATATACCTTCTGGTTGTTTACTGGCAACTATTACCGTATTATGGCAGCTTTTATGGCAATTGCCCTATTGTTGGGTAGTTTAAAAGTTATTGAAGCCATTCTCAAAGGTTTTAAAATTAATCTAATTGCATTAGGAATAACCTTCGCTTTTCTTCTTTTCTTGCTTTTTTATAGTTTTTCAACCGACTTAGCAGCCCTTATCAATAAACCTGTTCGTACTTCTGTTGTTATATTTCTTCTTTTCCATACATTAATTTTAGCAGCAACACGAGTATCGAATCTTAGAAATGCCATGCTTTGGGTTTTCTTAGGCTTGACCGCTGTCGAATTAGTTTATTTTGATAGCCTGACTATCAATAAAAGAGAAATCCAAACTGTAAATGAGTTTAAATCACGAACTGGATTTAATGATTACACCCGTGAAGCACTTGATTATATCAACAAACAAGATAAATCATTTTTCAGGGTCGAAAAAGGTTACACATCGGGGAGTGCAATTCATGCAAGTTTGAATGATGCGATGATACAAGGTTATCAGAGTACATCAAATTACTATTCATTCAATCATAAAAGCTATGTGTCTTTTATGAAAGGCTTAAACATAATTGCTCCGAATGAAGAAACCGCTACCCGCTGGATTTCGGGAGTTCGTGGTCGTCCATTATTAATGCCGCTTACCTCACTGAAATACTATTTGGTAAAAGAACAATTCCCTTTCCAAAGATTCGGTTTTGATTCTCTTACTACCGTGCAAGATGTACAAATATTTAAGAATACTTTTGCTTTGCCAATGGGCTTTACGCTTGATAAATATATAACCGAAGAAAATTTCAATAAACTTTCGATGGTCGAAAAAGATGCGTCTGTTTATAGAGGTTTTATCATCAAAAATGCTGAAAAAGCTACGTACAGTGCATTTACAGAAATAAAAGATTCTTTACAAACCGTTACGCTTGAAGCTTATCAACAACTAATTAACGATTGTAAAAAGGATACACTTCAAATGGTTTCGCACAATGACCAACATTTTGAAGGAAACATCGACCTTGACCATACAAAATTATTGTTTCTTTCCATTCCTTATGACAAAGGCTGGAAAGTTCAAGTAGATGGAAAACCTACCGATACACAATTAGTTACATTTGGAATGACTGGGGTAATTCTTGATAAAGGTAAACATCAACTAAAGATTTACTATGATGCACCTTATTTCAAAACTGGAAGTATGGTTTCGGGAATTTCAATACTAATTTTTGGTTTATTACTTGGCATTTCTTTTTGGCAGAAGAAAAGAAAAACTAACATAGATACCGAAATAGATGCCTAATAATCAGCTACATAATAGTCTCAGTGGCAAACTAAGGCTTAAAGTCCTTGACATGTACTTTAAGGCAAATGCTGGGCATATTGGCTGTTCGCTTTCATGTATAGATTTAATGTTAGCCTCTTTAATCTATCACCGACAAGCCAATGAAGCATTTATACTTTCAAAAGGACATGCAGCAGCAGCCCTCTATGCTTCTTTAAACGAAATTGGTGAAATTTCTGATGAAATTTTAGATACTTTCTATAAAAATGGAACAATCTTACCCGCCCATCCCGCTCCGAATAAAGTTAAGGGTATTCCCTTTGCTACGGGGTCGTTAGGGCATGGACTACCAATTGGAGTTGGTATTTGTCAAGCCAATAAAATCCTCAAAAACGATGAAATAACCTACGTTTTGATGTCTGATGGAGAAACCAACGAAGGTACAACTTGGGAAGCTGGGCATTTTGCAGTAGCTAACCAATTAGATAATTTAATCATACTGGTTGATAAAAACGGACTTCAAGGCTTCGGAAATACTGATAAGGTATTAGGTATATCGGCAGATACTAAAAAATGGCAAGCTATTGGCTTCGAGGTAATTGAGGCAGATGGGCATCATGTTGATTCACTGATTGATACTATTGCCGAATTTAAAACACATAAAAATGGCTTACCAAAAGTAATCATTGCCAATACAATCAAAGGCAAAGGAGTTTCGTACATGGAAAATCGTCTTGAGTGGCACTATCTTCCTATGAACGCAGACCAATACAAGCAAGCCCGAGAAGATATTAACAATAATTACAGCTTAGCCTAATAAACCCATAAAAATGACAACTAACCTAAAAGATAAAATACTCAATTTAAAAGGTCCAATATTTGTATTCGGGGCAAGCGGATTTATAGGTGTAAATTTATTTAAAGATATTTTTTCGGTTCGTAAAGATGTTTATGCCCTCACGCACGATGCACAGCGAGTATGGCGATTAAAGTTAATCAATGTACCATCTGAAAATATTATCCATTGCGATATTGTCTCAAAATATTCAGTCGATGAAGTTTTTGAAAATTTCCAACCGCAAACAGTTTTTAATTTAGCCGCTTACGGTGCCTGTTCTAAACAAAAAGACGCTACACTTACTTACGAAACTAACGTTCTCGGCACGCACAATATACTTGAAAATCTGGAACAAAATGCCGTATATGTTCATGCAGGAAGTAGCTCTGAATATGGTTATAATTGCTCAGCACCCAAAGAAGCTGATGCTCTTCAACCAAACAGCCACTATTCTGTATCGAAGGTTTCGGCAGCATACATGATTCAGTATTACGCTCGTTTCTTTGAAAAAAATGCAATAAACTTACGCTTATACGCCATTTATGGTGACTGGGAAGAACCCGACCGCCTCATACCTCAACTTATTGAAAAAGCCAGAAAAGATACTTTACCTAACTTTGTTTCTCCCGATATTAGTCGTGACTTCGTACATATCACCGACTGCGTAGAGGCTTTTGTTGATTCGGCTTTACAAATGAGGCCAGAAATCAGAGGTAATTCATATAATATTGGAAGCGGTGTAAAAACAACCATGAAACAACTGGTTGATATTACCAAAAACGCATTTAATATTGCTGAAACACCTAACTGGGGAAGTATGCCAAACCGTAAATGGGATTTAGCAGAATGGTACGGCGACCCCACCGAGGCCACAAAAGATTTGGGCTGGCAAGCAAAAATATCTCTTCATGATGGATTAAGCCAATATTTCAACTGGCAAGAGTCTATCAATTACGAAGAAAATGTGCTTCCTGCATTCAAAAACCCTTACTTAAATCCTGTCATAACAGCCATTATTGCTTGTTATAAAGATGCACAAGCAATACCTTTTATGTATGAAAGGCTTGTAAAAACTTTCAATCAGATGAAGGTACGCTATGAAATAATTTTTGTGAATGACTGCTCACCTGATAATACGCAAGAAGTATTAAATAGCATTTGTGAAAAAGACCAAAATGTAATTGCCATTACTCATTCTCGCAATTTTGGTTCGCAGGCAGCATTTATGTCAGGCATGGAAATCTCAACGGGTGACGCCGTTGTACTCATGGATGGCGATTTACAAGACCCTCCCGAAGTAATGCCTGCATTTTATGAAAAATGGATGGAAGGCAACGAAGTAGTCTATGGCGTACGAGTTAAGCGAGAAATGAAACCTCAAATCCACTTTTTCTATCGACTGTTTTATCGCATTTTCCAGGCTCTTTCTTACATCAAGATACCTAAAGATGCGGGTGACTTCTCAATGATTGACCGAAAAGTAGTAAAAGAATTGGTCAATTTACCCGAAACTGAGCAATTTCTGCGTGGCCTAAGAGCATGGGTAGGATTTAAGCAAATTGGCGTAAACTACGTTCGTCCTGAACGAATGTTTGGCGTATCAACCAATAATTGGGCAAAAAATATCTGGTGGGCAAAGAAAGCCATATTTTCGTTTAGTTTTGCACCTTTAGAAGTTATGTCATACGCTGGCTTTATCTTTACGGGTCTTTCTTTTTTAGGAGCTTTCTTACAGGTCATTCTGACTTCATATTTTCCAGATATTCCACGAGGTATTCCAACCATAATCACTTTAGTATTATTTTTTGGGGGAATAAACTTGCTCGGAATATCCTTCCTTGGCGAATACATCGGTAAGATTTTTGAAGAAACTAAAAAACGCCCTAAATTTATCCGAACCGCTGTTCGTAAAGGAGTTCGACGATATAATACATCTGAAGAAATCAAAACATTTATAAAAACTCAAAGAAAATGAAAGAGAAATTTAGACCAGTGGCTCATCATCCACCCGATAGTTTTATAAATGCAATAAAGTTTTACGGTCGATTATTACTTGATTTCCAAACGCTAACGATTTTTAAGTATTTAAGAAAGCACCTACCCATGATGAGTGGGAAATTATTGGACGTAGGCTGTGGAAATAGTCCTTTTAAGTTTTTAGTTGGAAAAAACTGCGAATACGTAGGTATTGACATCGCTGGTGCAGATAATTTTGATTACAAAAATTCAGGTATTATTATTTTTGATGGAGAAAACATTCCTTTTGAAAATGCTTCATTTGAAAATATCATCTGCACAGAAGTAATCGAGCATATTCCTAATCCAGAAAAAATTATTGCTGAAATTCACCGTGTGCTAAAACCCGACGGAACTGCCATTATTACGTTACCGTGGTCAGCGAGAGTGCATTTTGCACCACATGATTTTTGCCGTTATACACCTTATAAACTTAGTTTATTGTTTCAAGCCTTCAATAAAGTATCAATCGTAAACCGAGGTACTGATATAAATACAATCGTTTCAAAAATGATAGTTTTATACTTTGGCAACCTCACTAGTTGGGAGTTTGATTTTAAAAGCCTATTACTTATGCCTTTTAAAATCCTCTTTTTAGTTGTTTTTACACCCTTTTTAGGAATTGCAGTTCTTTTATCTCACCTGTCACTATTATTGGGTCTTGGTTCTGAAGATGACCCATTAGGTTATACAATTACATTAAAAAAATATGTCTGATATTGTCGATGACCGAGGTTATAATCAAGTCTGGGAACGAAACGAAACTTTTAAAATTAGAATCGAACGCAGAGCAGAATTGATTATCAATGAGATGGATAAAAAAGATAAAACCATCAATGTATTAGAAATTGGTTCGGGAACTGGCGAAATATCTTATTTTATCGCCAACAAAACCAAAGCAAATGTACTTGGGATAGATTTATGCCAACCTTTTGTTGATGGAGCAAATAATGAATTTAAGCTATCAAATCTTAATTTCATGAATCTTGATTTCAATCATCCCGAAAAACTCATGGGAATGAAATTTGACTACATCATTGGTAACGGGATTTTGCACCACCTATATTATCAATTAGATTCAGCTTTAGTAAACATCCATGCACTTTTGAAAGATGGCGGAAAATTCATTTTTATGGAACCCAATATCTACAATCCGTATTGCTATTTGATTTTCAAATTTGATACATTCAGAAAATTAGCCAAATTAGAACCCGACGAAATGGCTTTTTCTCGAAACTTTATCAAGCAAAAACTTCAAAAAGCCCACTATCAACAGGTAAATGTATCTTATAGAGACTTTTTATTACCCAATACACCTTCATTTTTAGTAAAACCCATTATCTGGGTCGGAGATATTATCGAAAAAATATTTCCACTCAATCGGGTAACTCAATCTATCTTTATCTGTGCAAAGAAATAAACCATGAGAAGAGAATTTTCGGATGCTATCGAAAAAATTGCTTTAGAAGATGAAAAAATTATCTTCATCACTGGTGATTTAGGCTATAATGCCCTCGAAAACCTACAAAAAAAATTAGGTAGCCGTTTCATTAATGCTGGAGTAGCCGAACAAAATATGGTAGGAATGGCGGCGGGCTTGGCATACAAAGGCTTTAAAGTGTTTTGTTATAGCATAGCTCCATTTGTGGTTTACCGATGTCTTGAACAGTTCAGAAATGATGTTTGTTTACATAATCTACCAGTATTTCTTGTAGGAAATGGCGGTGGATACGGTTATGGAATCATGGGAAGTTCGCATCACGCTATCGAAGATTTAGCGGCTTTAAGTAGTTTACAAAATGTTAAATGCTGGATTCCTGCATTTGCGGATGAAGTCGAAAATACGCTTAATCAAATAGTTAAAGAAGCAAAACCTACCTACCTACGTTTAGGTGCGGGTAAAAACACGCCCAATAATTTAGAAAATTGGGAAAGTTTGAAGCTTATTTATCATGCTGAAAATGCTTTAGCAACAATCGTTGCTCTGGGGCCAGTTGCCAATAATATGGTTTCGGCATTAACTATTGCGGGAATGACAGAAAATATCAATCTCTTGACCGCTCTGCACCTGCCTTTAGAGTTAAATAATAAAGCATTAGATTTATTCAGAAACTCAAAAAATATCTTAGTTGTCGAAGAACACGTAAGCATTGGAGGTTTAGCACAACAGCTTTCAGTCAAACTTCTCGAAAATAACATTTCTCCTCAAAAATTCATCAGCTTAAGAGCAGAAGGCTACCCCGATGGCACTTATGGTGACCAAAATTTTCATCAAACTCAATCAGGTTTAGACCAACAAAATATCATTAATGTCTTGAATAGCTTTAAGTAAACTATAAACTAAATTGTCATACCTTTCTGTCATTCTGTAAGAATCCGTTGGTGAGTGCAAAATCGACGCTAACAGATGCTTTCAGCATGACAGTACGGTGAAAAAACTATACGTACTTAGATTACAATGTATGGCGTAGCATTCAAAATATGATACTCTTTATATAATTTAAGCTTTTCTCTAAAAACAAAAAGAGCATCCCCTTTCGAGAATGCTCCTTTATATTTCGTAGCTTAAAAAAGATTAAGCGATGATTTCTGTTACTTGACCAGCACCTACAGTACGTCCACCTTCACGAATCGCAAAACGAAGACCTTTATCCATAGCAATTGCACTGATTAATTTAACTTCAATAGTGATGTTATCACCTGGCATTACCATCTCTACTCCTGCTGGCAACGAGATTTCTCCTGTTACATCAGTTGTACGGAAGTAGAATTGAGGACGGTATTTGTTAAAGAATGGAGTGTGACGTCCACCTTCTTCTTTGCTCAATACATAAACCTCAGCTTTGAAATGAGCGTGTGGTTTTACTGAACCTGGCTTACAAATAACCATACCACGTTTGATTGATTCTTTCTCAATACCACGTAATAATAAACCTACGTTATCACCAGCTTCTCCACGGTCAAGGATTTTACGGAACATCTCAACACCAGTTACAACTGATTTTAAGTTTTCAGCACCCATACCTAAGATTTCAACTGCTTCAGAAGAGTTAATTACACCTGTTTCGATACGACCAGTAGCAACTGTTCCACGACCTGTAATTGAGAATACGTCTTCAACTGGCATCAAGAATGGTTTGTCAGTTGCACGCGGAGGAAGTGGAATAAATGAATCCACAGCGTCCATTAACTCATCTATTTTCGCAACCCATGTTGGTTCTCCATTCAAGCCACCAAGAGCTGAACCTTGAATTACAGGGATATTATCGCCATCATATTTGTAGAATGATAACAATTCACGAATTTCCATTTCTACTAATTCTAATAACTCAGGATCATCAACCATATCCACTTTATTCATGAATACAACTAACTGAGGTACACCTACTTGGCGAGCCAAAAGAATGTGCTCACGAGTTTGTGGCATCGGACCGTCAGTTGCAGCAACTACAAGAATAGCACCGTCCATTTGAGCAGCACCAGTTACCATGTTCTTAACGTAGTCAGCGTGGCCAGGACAGTCAACGTGTGCATAGTGACGATTGGCAGTTGAATATTCTACGTGAGCTGTATTGATTGTAATACCACGCTCTTTTTCTTCAGGAGCATTATCGATTGAAGAGAAATCTCTTTTCTCTGCCAAACCTTTTTCTGCAAGTACTTTCGTGATGGCAGCCGTCAAAGTAGTTTTACCGTGGTCAACGTGACCGATGGTACCGATATTTACGTGAGGCTTACTACGGTCAAAATTCTCTTTTGCCATGATTGATAAAGTCTATTATTATTGTTCTTATATACTTAATTTAAACTAAACGCTAAGCTGTTACTTTTTTATTTATTTAGAAACTTCCCTTAAAAACACAATAAAGAAAATAACTTAAAAAAAGAATCGGATAATGTAACTACCTTAACTTTAATACAGCTATTAACTTATTCCTTAAATAAGGAAAAACTTTAAATTTAGAGCCTTCAAGCAGAATCGGACTGCCGACCTCTTCCTTACCAAGGAAGTGCTCTACCACTGAGCTATGAAGGCCTTTCAG
>JAFEIL010000061.1 GCA_017495105.1 Emticicia sp.
AAGTTATCTCGTCTGATGGCAAAGTTATTGGGAAATTTGCTTACGAAAATCGTAGTCCAATTGATTTTAATGAGCTTTCACCAAGTATTATCAATGCTTTAGTTGCTACAGAAGATGTACGTTTTACAGTACATTCTGGAATTGATGCCCGCAGCACTTTGCGTGTGATAACTGGTGTTTTTACAGGTCAAAGTAAAGGAGGAGGTAGTACAATTTCTCAGCAATTGGCCAAAAACCTTTTCAAACTTCGTGAAGATGATTTCTACAAAGGACCATTATACAGTGTTCCGGGAATTAGGCAATTGCTCATAAAATCCAAGGAGTGGATTACTGCCATAAAACTAGAGCGTCGTTATACGAAGCAGGAAATTATGGAAAAGTACCTCAATACTGTTGAGTTTAGTAGTGGAGCGTATGGCATAAAATCGGCGGCGAAAACCTATTTCCGAAAAGACCCAAGCGAACTAAACCAAGAAGAAGCTGCAATTTTGGTTGGAATGTGCCAAAATCCATCAAGATTTAATCCTAAATTTCATCCCGTTGCAGCAAAAGAACGAAGAAATATTGTATTTGACCAAATGGTGAAATATAATAAACTCTCGCTCGAACAAGGTGAATCGCTCAAGAAAAAACCAGTTATCCTTAATTATTCTCCCGAAAGTCATAATTCTGGGCCTGCACCATATTTTCGTCAGTTCTTGAAAGATTGGCTGAAAGCTGAAATTGTGAAAGAAGGCTACGAAGCCAATGATATTTATACCAAAGGGTTTAAGATTTATACTACCATCGACTCGCACATGCAGACTTACGCCGAAGAAGCTTTGCGTGAAAACATGAAAGACCAACAAAAGAAATTCTATGCTCACTGGAAAGGCAAGGGAAATCCGTGGGTGTTGGAGTCGAAGGCCAAAGAAGGAAGTTACGTAGAGATTCCGAATTATATTGAAAATATTGCGAAAACTACTGCTCGTTTCCGTGAGTTAAAGAAAGAATATGATGGCGATATGGATAAAGTTTGGCGTGATATGAAAAAGAAAAATAAAATGAGAGTTTTTACGTGGGCGGGCGAGCGTGATACGGTGCTTTCATCGATGGACTCTATTCGTCATTATAAGTTTTTCTTACATTCAAGCTTCTTGGCAATGGACCCTCGCAATGGGCATATCAAAGCATGGGCTGGGGGAATTAATTATAAATATTTCAAATATGACCACGTTTATCAAGGGAAACGCCAACCTGGCTCAACTTTCAAGCCATTTGTTTATTGTACGGCAATTGATAATGGTTTTTCGACTTGTGAAAAAGTAACCGACCAACCAATTACGATTCAAGTACCGGGTGGCAGTTGGACTCCGAAAAACTCGGATGGTAAATATTCTTATCGATCATTGACTTTACGTCAGGCTTTGGGACAATCAATCAATACCGTAAGTGCTTATTTGATAAATCAGTTTAAGGCCGAAAACGTTATAAAATATGCCCATAAATTGGGAATTAGGAGCGAGTTGCCACCTGTTCCTGCCATTTGTTTGGGTATTGGCGATGTTTCGTTGTATGAATTGATGTCGGGTTATTGTGTTTTTGCCAATCAAGGAAAATATACCGAACCGATTTTTGTGACCAAAATTTCCGATAAAAATGATGAGGTAATCAAGGAGTATTATTCTGATAGTAAGGAAGTTATCAGCCAAGAAACGGCTTATAAGATGATTCACTTGATGCGTGGAGCGACACAACCTGGCGGAACTGCGATAGGTTTATCAAGATACGGGGTTTTGGATGGTAATGAAATTGCCGCCAAAACTGGTACTACTTCCAACTTCTCGGATGGTTGGTTTATGGGTATTACGCCTACGCTCGTGGCAGGTGGCTGGACAGGTGGCGACGACCCAACTATTCACTTCCGTGATATAAATCTCGGTCAAGGAGCAAGACTTTCGATGCCAACTTGGGGCGGTTTTTTCCAAAGAGTATATGCCGATAAAACTCTTGAGTATAAAAAAGGAACATTCTTGAAGCCTTCAACTATCTCAATATCAGGTGATTGTGTGTTTACAGCAGGCGAAGGTGCGTACATTGATTCGACGCAAAAATACACTCCACCAACGGCCAAACCTGCCGATGATGAGTTGTTGTAGAGGTAATTAATTTACCCTTATTTTTACTTCTGTATTAATCAAAGAACCAAAATAACCAATAGCTCCATTATCAAAATTATTGATAGAGGGGCTATTTTTTAATGCTCCACGTGTATCTACTGCATTTTTATAAGAGATTGTTTGGTATTCGTAAAAATTCTTATCTATAGAAACGAGGTTTAAGGTTAGAAAAAGTGGAGATTTTTTAAGAAGATTTTTGTCAAAAAAGGTTATTTTAGCCATAATATCAGTGACTGAGTCTGAAACAGCAAAGATATATTTATCAGGGTAAATTAATGAAAAACCGATACCTTGAGTTTCGTTATTTGCTTTTTGATTAGCCCAATAATAAAGTTTGTCTTTCTGTGAATTAAAAATTTTGAAAGAATAAACATCTGCCTCTACCTTAACAGGCTCGTTGAAAATTACCTTATGGGGAATAATCGTAAAAGCCATATGCGTTTTTTCTTGCCATTCGACAAATAATTTAATGGTATCTCCAGAAGTAACAGAAAATGAGGCCACATATTTTTCTTTTACAAACGGTATATTTATGATTGTTCCATCTTGCTTTTTAGCATAAACTTTAGCATCCTTAATGAGTGAATTGGCAAAAGAGTATTTTTCTTCAAAAGCAGTAATTGTAGAGATAAAAACATTAATTTCCTTTCTATCTACATCAATATAAGCCGAAATAGCAGGATTTTCGAGTGGAATTAGAGCTTTCGCATTAATTATTTTATTGTTTTCGCAGGAATACAGAGCTAATGAAAAAAACAATAGCATACAAATATATTTCATAGATTTAAAAATTAATGATGTACGAAACAGATGGGACTATTCTAATAAATCCAACTCTTGTACTACTTAGACGGCGGATTCTTTCAGTACCAATGGTATAACTTTCAGATTTTAATTTATAATAAATGGGGTTATTATTATAAGTGCTGTTAAAGATGTTTATTTCCCATATTCGCTCATGGTTTTTCTTTTTTTTCTTAGATGTCGCACCTAAATCAAGTCTAAAATAGGGATTTCCTCTATAGTTATTTCTGTAATTATTTAAAGTTAATTCAAACTGTGAACTAAATTCGGTTGGATATACGAATTGAGTGCTAAAATAGCTGGCAGTTGGAAATGATATTGGATTTGAGCTACCAAGTGTTAGCATCGAACTAATACTATATTTATTGCTGATTTGATAAATTCCTGCCAATTTCAATAAATGTAATCTATCAAAATTAGGGAAAAATTTATCTCCCATATTAATTGTATTATATCGGTAAAAGGTTCGAGAAAGCGTATAACTGCCCCAAAAATCTATTTTAGAAGTACTTCCCTTAACGAATGTTTCAAATCCACTCGAAAAACCATTCCCTACTTCAATTATATCCGATAGATTTTCTTTATCTTTTGATAAAGATTCAGTCATTGAAATGATATTTTCGCCATTATTATAATCAACTACGTTTTTTAATTGTTTGGCATAAATACCCATCTCCCAGTACAATTTTGTTTGAGCAAATGCAATCGTATTCATCACATTTATTGATATTTGCCTTGATTTACTTGGTTTTGCGTAGGTATTTGCATTTATCCAAATATCAGTAGGTAAAGAACCCCCAACATTTGAGAGTAGATGAACAAATTGATTGATTTCAAAAAAAGAAAACTTAGTTTTATATTTTCCTCTACCAATAATTGCCGAGACTCTGGGTTCTAAAAAGTATTGATTCTTGCTGTTCAGCCAAGCTATATTTCTTATACCAGCTTTTAAAATTAATCCATCGTTTGGTTTCCACTCATTTTCAAAATAAATATTTGCCTCCACGTTACTTGTGCGGCTTACCACAAACTCATTCACTTTTTCATTGTCTTGATTATCTTTTTCGACTCTGATTGATTTTGGTTGGAAATCTCTTTTGACAAGTCCTGCACCAAAAAATATTTTCGTCTTTGCATTAATTTGACTCTCAAAATTTAGGTTTGCACCAACATCTGCTATTTTTGATTGGTAGGAAATTGAAAATAAATCTTGTTCTTTTTCGCCTGATAATAATACAGTTTTTTCGTTGTAGAAATAGTTGTATTTTGATTGATAAAGGTTACTTTGGAAAAATAATTTATTTTTGAAGTGCGAAACACCTATATATTGTAGATTATTTTTCCAGCCAAAGTTTAGTGGATAAAAATAAGAAATATTAGTACTGACATTTTTTGTGCGATTTTCGATATACTTATCAGTTGAGTTATAAGTACCCGCAATAATTCGAAAGTTTTTACCCAGATTTCCAGAAAGTTTAAATATATAATCGCCAAAAGCGTAAGTTTGGCGGTCGCTTTGGGGAATTAATAGCGTAAACGCATCTAAATAACTTCTTCTGACTGAAAGCAAAGCACTCATTTTTTCTTTTATAATTGGTCCATTCAAGGTAATCTTTGATGATGTAAGCCCCACCGAACCATTTCCTTCCCAATACTTCTGATTTCCTTCTTTTAACCCAATATTTAATACAGAAGAAGCACGTCCCCCATATTTTGCGGAAATTGCATCTTTAGAAAACTCTACGTCTTTTACAGCATCGGTATTAAACATTGAAAATAAACCAAACACATGAGAGAAATTATATAAAGGTACGTTATCGACCAAAACGAGGTTTTGGTCTGCTCCACCACCATTTACACTAAAACCTGAGCCTCCCTCAACAATAGTATGAACTCCTGGCAAGAGTTGAATAGCTTTTATAATGTCTTTTTCACCTAATAATGAAGGCAATTTCTTTATTTCCGTTGTGCTTAACTTTATTACGTTATTTAGGAAATCATTTTCAGCATTCGATTTTACAACTACTTCATTGAGTTGATAATCAGTAGTTTTCAACCTTATCTCAGTTATTTTTTCGGATAAGGAAAGTAAGGTATCTAAACGTACATAGCCTACCATTGAGAAAGTTATTTTTTCGGTGAATGTATTGTTTATGTAGAAGTAGCCTTTTTGGTTTGAAAAACTAATTACTTTTCCTGTTGATGATGAAATACTAACCCCTGCCAAGGTTTCATTGGTTTTGTCATCAATGATTACTCCATTGATTTGGCAGAACGCATTTGAGTAAAAAAGAACTAAGACACTCATAAAGGTAATGAGTGTCTTAGTTCTTTTAAAAATGTTACACTTAATAATTTCCATATTCTACACTGTAATTTCTCCAATTGCTATATACATTTGCACCTATTCGTCTTGCGTCTTTATTATAGATTGCTTCTGTGTTGCCAGCATGTAAGCCAGAACTACCATCTTCGTTCCAAGTACAAAATCCACAACTTTTATACTCCCATGCAACATTCACGCCCTCATTTGAATTGTTGACAGTGTACCAAATAACTTTCATCCAATCATCAAATAAAGCACTATCTTCCCAATTCTTATATGACCAATTATTTAGTTCCTTAGTGCGTGCATTTTTTGAGTTCTGAAGCTCATACTTTATCGTATAAGATTTATATTTCGAATCAATCTTTTTAAACAGTACTAAATGGTAAATGTCTATTGTATTTTTGGATGGTAATGTTGTATTAATTGGCAATTCTCCCATCAGCCCGTTTTCTTGTTTAACAGATTCATTTAATTTCAAACTAAATTTAGTATCCTTAAAATAACTATTTAGCGTACTTTCATCATTTGCGGCAATTTGAATAATGACAAAGTTTTTACCCGAAGCATCAGCAAGTTTTAAGTTTCTTTTGGATAGTTTGACTCCTGATTTTTCCAAATCAGCAATTTTTGATTCGGGGTCGTTTTGCGGAATGACTAATTCCGTAATGCTTTCCTCTTTTTTACAAGAGTAAAGGAAAACTAAAAGAGTTGATAGAATGATAAGCGTTTTTTTCATAACTTTACACTGTTTTGTGAATAAAAATGAAATAAATAAGCCCCCACGATTCGGCCAAGTTTCATCGGGGGCTTACTTATTGCAAAGTAGAGCAATATTTTTGAGATAAAAAAGTAGCCTAAACTACAAAAAAATGTAGCTTAAACTACACTTAAAATCTTTATCTTTTACTTAGCTTTGAGCGAACTTTACTCAACGTAACTCGGTGCATGTGCAGAAAAGTGGCAATATGCCTAACAGATACTCTGTTAACAAGTCCAGCGTAGTTATCATTGAACCATTTCCAGCGGCTTTTGGAGTCTTGACGAATCATGGCGTTGTATCGCTCATATTTTTTGAGGTTTTCTTCGAGCAATATCCTCCCAATCAGATTTATTTGCGGAAATTCTACGTACAATTTATCAATATCAGTCTTCGTAATGTACCAAAGTTTGGCATCTTCAATTACTTCTAAGGCAATATCTGATGGTTTTTGGCCTAAAAAACTATCGACTAAGTATTCAAAATTATTTTCGGATACGAACCAATGTGTAACGGTGTTGTCTGGTTCTTGTTCCTGTTCCTGTTCTGAGAACTCCCTCAATATTCCTTTTTCGATGAAATAGATTTTATCATTAATTTCTCCGAAATTTACCAAGATTGTACCTATTTTGTAGCTCTTAGGCTTGAAATGGCTTAGAATGACTGCAATTTCGGCTTCGGTCAGTAAACCAAAGCTATTGAACAAATGGTGTAATGGATGTGTGTAAATGAGCATTTATTGCAAGAAGTGATGATTTCTTGCAAAAATACGAAATTATTAATCGGAGACAATTTTTTTGGTCGAATCTAGCTTTTGCATACATGAAAGTGGTTGTTTGTAGTGACAAAAATTAGAATTGAAAAGTGGTAAAATTAAAACTAAGTAAAATTTTTATTCCATATTTGTAGGTCGAAACTATTTATTCAATCGTGACTTTATCATCCAAACGCCCTACTTATTTTTTAATTGTACTGGTTTTTGCACAATTTGCAGGAACTACTCTTTGGCTATCAGGAAATGCCGTATCAACTCAAATTGAAACCGAATTAGGAATAAAATTAGGTGGTTGGCTAACATCAGCAGTGCAGATGGGCTTTATTTTGGGTACATTATTCAATGCTATTTTTGCCGTACCCGAGCGAGTGCTCAGTTCAAGACTTTTTCTGTTTTCGGCGGTTTTTGGAGCTTTGGCAAATATCACTATTGCCGTTTTTCCTTTAAATGTGACTTTGGTTTTGGTAAGTAGGTTATTTACTGGACTTTTTTTGGCAGGAATTTACCCAATCGGGATGAAAATTGCTTCCGATTGGTATGGAAAAGATTTAGGTCGAGCAATGGGCTATTTGGTAGGTGCTTTGGTGCTAGGTAAATCATTTCCGTATTTTCTAAAAGGCATTAGCTTTGAGTTACCTTGGAAAGAGTTCTTGTTTTTAATAAGTCTTGTTTCACTCTTTGGGGGGATTTTACTTTGGTCGCTTTTGCCTGATAAACCACTTCCTGCCCAACGAAATCAATTTTCAATAAAGGCTTTAAGTGCAATTTTTAAACTTCCTGAACTTCGTGCTGCGGCTTTTGGTTATTTTGGTCACATGTGGGAGTTATATACTTTTTGGGCATTTCTACCCATTATTTGGAAAGTTTACCTGCATTTTCATCCTGAATATAGTTTCAATATCTCAATCGCTACTTTTATTATTATCCTAGCAGGTTTTCTTGGCTGTTGGCTTGGAGGGCTTTTGGCTATTAAAATCGGTAGTGGAAAAGTTGCTTTATTTCAGTTATTTACTTCATTACTTTGCTGTTTTTTCTTGCCTTTTTTGTTAGATTTTCAACTACCTGTTTTCTCAATTTTAATGCTCATTTGGGGTATTTCGGTTGTGGGTGATTCACCGCAATTTTCTACATTGGTTTCTCGTTTTGCCTTGCCCGAGCGACGTGGCAGCATCATTACACTCGTTACTAGTATTGGCTTTGCTATTACTATTGTTTCTATTCAAATAATTGATTTTTTGCTGAAGTATTTCTCCGATGATTTACGTATCTTTTGGATTCTTTGTCTTGGGCCAATGGTTGGTGTGTGGGTAAGTGGGAAGAGAATTTATAAGGAATAAATCAGGTTTTTATAATGGAAACCGCAATTTCAAAATAAGCTGCGATGGTCTTAAATTATAAGAAGTTTCTACATAATTGAATGCTCCATTGCTTATGCTGATGAGTGAGCTTGTATTGAAAATATTTAACCAATTTGCTTCTAAGTCTATTTTTTTCTTCCCGATTGTCCGTCTAAATATCAAATCAGAGAATAGATTTTGTGTATCATTAAAATTATTGACATAAAACTCAGTATTTAGGCCCAAATACCACTTTTCGGCAGGATTGAAATTAAGTTTTAAATCATGGTTTTGCTGAATGATTTTTTGCTTAGGAATATCGGCTACGATATTTTTAAAACTTGATATTTTATAAGCATATTCCAGTCCAAACCACTTCAATAGGCTTGATGAAACTCGCAGATTTGGGCTAATGCCCTTTGCAATTAAAGTAGCAAAGTTATTATTGATAATTTGAGGATTTTCCTGCTTAAAAATATTAGTTCCGATGCTGATAGTAGTATTTATTTCACTAAAACTTTTGCTTATACTTGCGTTTAGCGATTGAGAGTAATTATTATTTTTCTGCTCAATTGCATTTTTTTCTACGCTACCATTTATGCCAATATTATTGATAAAAAGTAGGTTGTTTTCTCGCACGGAATAATTATAAATTAGATTGGCAAACGTAGAATTAATAGGATTTCGGTAAGATAAACCAACTGAGTTTGAAATATTAACCGACTGAAACAAAGGTGCATTACTACGTTTAATATCTCTATAAGAAGTGAGCATATAACCATAGTATATTTGATTAATATTACCAAAACTATTGTTTTTACTTGATGAGGCGTTGATAACCCAATAGTTGTTTAAATCGTAATTTAGACCCAATCGAGGCTCAAAAGTAGTACGATTTAGATTCTCTGACTTATTAAGAGCTTTATCTTCTATCTTGAAAATATAGTAATTTATTGGCGTAGAAAAGTTGATATTAAGTTTCTTCTTTTTATATCTACTTTGAAGGTGCATGTAGTATTTTTGGTTATTCCAAGTCAGATTATTACTAAATTCTCTGCCAATTCTTCTTGATTCTGCACCATTTTTCAAAGAAATATCTGAGACTAAATCTTGGTTTTCTGCTAAAAAACCAACTTGCATATCGAACGAAATTGCTTTGAGTGTTTTCAAAAACTGAACTGAGTTGTCGGTGAAAAATCCAGTTTGTATGATATTCTGTTGGAGTGTTTCAAATGGTTTATTGGCATTAAATAGATTAGCAAATTGCCCAGGTGAAACAATTAATTGCTGTGGTTTTCTCTCAAAACTGGTGCTTGAATTTAAAGTAAACAGTGATTTGCCGATTTTGAAAAAATCTCGGTAATCATTCGTAATTGTATAAAAAGGAATGCTCACTTGTTGAGAAAGTGTACCGTTTTGATTGTTGATGATACCCATTTGGCTATCCCAATAGGCTTTTATTCTCAGGCTATTTTTTAGATATTTGGCATTGGAGTTTTTCTGTAATGTAAAATCAGTTTTAAGATTACTAAAGTATAATTTATTGAGTTTATTCTCCAAAAGTAAGATAGAATCTTCTTTTGAGCTAAAAAATATCGTTTTTGTATAACCTTCTTGCTGTTGAATATCGTTCGTATAATCCCCATTTAGCCTTAGTTCGAGGTTGTTTTTAAGCTTTTTTAGTACGTTTATACTACCAATATGGCTATTATTATCGAGCCAACGGTTTTCTTTGAAAGTCGGATTACTGAGTTTCTGAATTCCGAGCCAATCTTGTTTGCTTTCAATGCCTGATTCTCCTCTGTAAATGCCTGGTGTGAGCCGCATTAGTTGTGAAGAGTTGTTTTTACCGATGTTGTTTGCTTGATAAGTTGTCAGAAATTGAGTGTTTTTTGTGAAAAGCATCGGTGTGAGATTCACATCCCAAAGTAGGGGAGAGAAACCCGCTCCCAAACTCATTTGTCCTGTGGTGGTGATGTTTTTTTTGAGTTTGATATTTAGAGCGGCTTTTTCGGAATGAACTACACCATTGAGCATCCTGACGGGTTGGTGGTTTTCTAGGATTTCAACATTTGTAACGGCATCTACATTCAAATTATCGTTTGCCAATTTGTAACGTCCTTCGAGCAAATCCATACCTTCGATGTAGTATTTATTGATGGGTTCGCCTTGATACAAAATCTGACCGTTGGGACTCATCTCAATACCTGGGAGTTTTTTGATAATATCGGCAATTACACGGTCGTTTTTATCTTTAAATGCCGAAACTGCGTAAGAAAGCGTATCACCGTATTTTTTGATGGGGTCGGGTTTTACTTTTACTTCTTTTAGTTCAATCGAAGATTCTTCTAAAGCAAAGTTGATGGTTTGGCTTTTGTTTGGAACGTTGAGGCGTTGGGTAGCGTAGCCGAGCATTTTTATATTTAGTGTGAGCGAATCAGCATTTGCATTGCTTTTGATTTCATATTGCCCTGAAGGCTTACTCATGCCGTAGCCAACCGTAATTTCGGTATTGAGTTTATTGACTATGATAATGGCATTCGATAAGGCTTTTTTTTGAGCCTTATCGCTTACTTTTCCTGTGATGATTGTTTGGGCTATTGATTCATTATTGGAAATTATTTGTAAGAAGAGTTGGCAAATAAGCGAAAATCCTAGTTGTTTTTTCATACTTTTATAATTTTCTCGTGGATTTTCAATAGAATAATCCATTAAAACCTTTCAATAGAATTTCGTTTTGGAATGGGAGATTTTGAAGGGTCTTGACCATCAATACTAATAATTTTCAAACCTCTGTTTTCCATTGACTTTAAGAAATCTTTCTGAAATTCTTTACTTAATTCCTTAAATTTAGCATAACTTACTTCATAGGTTTTTCGGGTTTGATAGGGAGTAATATATTGTTTACCAGTATATTTTTGAAAATTTTCTAAAGTAAAGGTATATTCATTTTCAGTATCATATATTTTTATAATTAGACCAGGAAGCCCCCAAAACTTGTACGGCCCATCAGGAATCGGAATTTCTGTGGTGTACCAAGCTATATAATCTCTACCTTCGTAAGTTGTTGTGGCTTTATTACAAACATAATTTTTAATTGTTAAGGTATCAGAACTTAATTGCCAATTTAGTTCATTTTTTTAAGTATATATATAGT
>JAFEIL010000296.1 GCA_017495105.1 Emticicia sp.
TATTTTAGGCAAGCACAGCGGACTACTTAGCCTATTATTTTTCTATGGACTTGTCAACCTATTTTAGGCAAGCACAGCGGACTACTTAGCCTATTATTTTTCTATGGACTTGTCGACTATTGACCATGGACTACTTTAATTGACCAAAAATATTCCTCCTCGACGAGTAATTTTTTCTCTTTCTGGAAAATCTCGGCTTTTATAGCTCACCACAAAAGCATACATCATCGGTGCAATTACTTTTCCATTATGGCTTCCATCCCAAATTTCCTCAGGGTCATTAGATTCAAATATTATTTCACCCCAACGATTATAAATACGCAAATCGAAATCTGTTATATGGGCATAAGGTAGCTGTAAAATATCGTTGATACCATCTTTGTTTGCGGTGAAAATCTCTGGCACAAATAGGCGTGGCTCGCAACCTTCTTTGATTTCAATCTTATCTGAAGTAGCACAAGTTGAACTATTTGCGAAAACATTTGTAACCTTTACAGTCACGTTTCCAGTAGCATCAGCTAGTATTGTTGGTGTTGTTTGACTATTATAATTCCATAAATAGCTTGGATTGTAGGTCTGCTGAGGTTTGGGGTCAAGTAAAATTTTTTGATTTTCAAGGATACAAACAAATGCTTCATCAGGCAAATTGACTTCTGGGGTTGGTTTAATATAGATTTCATCCGTAAGCACAAAATCTTTGCATTTTTCCTTTAAAGTATTTCCTAATAATTTGTCTAATATTTGGGCTTGACTTGCTATTTTACTTGCTTCTGTTTCTGCATATACGCTTAAAGTTAATGTCACCTTATACGTGCCAGTTTTAGTATAAGTGTGCGAAGTTTTCAAGCCCGTACCAGTTTCACCATCACCAAAATCCCATACGGCTTCGCCTTTCATTGGGCTACATACACCTTCAGTTTCAAACGATGTTGGCTGATTCTGACAATTGCCTGTGTATTTAGCACTTAGTCCTGCACCATCTTGTTTTTGCTTGGCTTGAATAATATTTGGAAAACCCAAACCACTATTGCCCAAAAGGTCGGCTCCAAAGCCACTACTTATGGGTTGGTACCCAACTAAGGCAGCTCCACCAATTTCATTGGTATTTTGTATGTAAGGAATAAATTGGCTTCCATTGATAGCCATATAGATAAACTTCACCCCAGGCCCATTGACTGGCCCGCTTTGTAATGCACCAAAAGCAAAAGTTTTAGATTTATCTATTTCCTTCTTTTGCTTGGCTATCTCATCTGGCTTTTTAAGGTTGAGATTTAATTGATATAAATAGGAGGTTTCACCTTTGGTAGGGTCGCCACGAAGTGTAACATATAACTTTTCTTCATCATCTGAAAACTCAAGTCCATATATAGTAGGAGGAGCGGCTACCTCAATATCAATCGTCAATGGCGTTCCTAATAGACCTGTTTCTTTATCTACTTCATAGACCTCTACATAATTTTTACCATTAAGCGTAACTGCAATCGCCATTTTTGTGCCGGTAGGCGAAAACCTCATGTATCCTTCTTGACTTGTGGCATCGCTATGGACTAGGCCTAAATCTTGTGTAAATTCTTTTGTTCCTGTTGAATCTACTTTTAAAATCCTAAAAGTATTGGTTCCTGCATCATGTGCATACACAAAAAAAGCAGTCTCACTCGGATTTTTTATGGCCGCAAGCCGCTGTGTCGTTTGAAAATTAACTGGAACATTTTTTTCAACGACCGCTCCTTTGCCACCATTTCGGCGAACATCAATCACACTATATGAAAGCAAGCCGGTGACTTCATTGATAGTATAGACATAATATAAATGATGTGGGCATTCATTGCATGAGCCTTTAGGTATAATAAGCGATGATTGTGTAGCGGTATTGGTTCCTCCAAGTTTACTATCTGTGAGGGGCGGTATTGCAACAAGTGGTGCATCGTCTTTATCGAATACATCAATCCCATCTGTATAAAATAATAAGGAACCTGAGGGGTCGTAAACCATAGCAGCTCCTTCAGGAGAGCGTATTGGATTGCTTTGGGTGGCCGGTTTTGGTACAAAAATGGGGTTGGATTCATCGGGTTTTTTAAATAACTCACCCGTAGGATCAAGCGGGTCTCGTGGTGGTGGTGGTGTGGTTATAGCTTGAAAATCTAAAGTTGCACCATCGCCAAAATACCATTTTTCTGTGCCGCCACTATTGGCATCTTGCATACAAAACTTCACATTGATTTGAGCGATGAAAGAACATCCGCCAGTTGGGTCAAAAACTTCCACTGAATAACATCCAGTTTTGGTCACATCAATCGTTTGAGTAGTTTGTCCACTTGGAAACCACAGAAAAGTTGCTCCAGGTGGTGAAGGTTTTAGTCGATAAGGGTCAAGTTTAAGTGTTTTACCATCACAAATAGTTGTATCCGCTTTTGGTTTTCCAAAAAACAAAGGTTTATCGGGAGGTGAGCCAATCGTAATCAATTTTGTTTCAGGTGCTTGTACGACGCCAGCTATTATTCGGGTTAAAGTTACAGTGTACTGACCGGGCTGAGAATAAATATACTTGGGATTACGAATAAATGCTACATCGTTTACTGTCGTCGGGTCGCCAAAATCCCATGCCCAAGCGGTTGTTGCTTTATTTTCATCAAAAAATATGGTTGGCCCGCTGCAATCAGTAGTTGCTGTTGGTGTTGTTCCAATAGGAGGAGTGATCGGTGCCGAAGAACCGACACAGAGCTTGCCTCCTACATAAAACTGAGCGATAGAATCGAAAGAAGTGTATGTAATTGAGGCAATCAGCAAGAAACTCCTAAGAATATTGCCAATACGACCTTTCATAATTGTTAATTGTTGGGATATTTAATAAAACACATTAACCGCAAAAG
>JAFEIL010000293.1 GCA_017495105.1 Emticicia sp.
TCATAGATAAAATAAAAAATGACCAATTGTATCTTAGCAGTCATAACCTAAAATTCATTTTAGGGAAAGGCCTAAAAAAGAAAGTTTTAAATACTTTACCAACTTTAAAGACTTGAATGCCTAGTCTTGAAATAAGTTATAACCTCGAATGGTAAGATTTGGAAAATGACTAAAACTGAATAATTAGATATTTTTTAGACATTTAGATAAATAATATGCCCGATATAGTCTATGTAGGCTATTTCCAAACAGGGCAAAGTTCATGCACCAATCCTTATGGTATGCGTGAAATGCAAGAAAAAGCATACCAATATCATGATACCCCGTTCGGCTGATTTTAAAACCGTAGTGGAGCTATCAGTCGGAGTGTCAGCCGTTCAATATCGATTGCGGGTTTCAACGGCATCAGAGTAAAAGCACTAAAAAAGCACCAAATAGAGCGAATAAAATGAGAAAATCAAGCAATTTTAAAACAATAGTGGAGAACAGCCATTTTTACAATGACATCTTACAAAACTAATTTTTATAATTGCGTCATGCGTTAGGTTCCACCTCCATAATGAAACTTAACGCATGAGACAACCACAAATCATTATATGCCGAATAACAAAACATTTCCTAAAATAGGGTCATATTTCGTCTCGATGGGTTTTGAAATGTTAAATTACACTTTTTATTCTATTGATTTTTAACTCAAACTGACTAATGTTTTTATTGCAAACAATTGACTATTAGCAATTTGACTGTTTTTCAAAAATATCAAATTTAAGATAAATATACAATTAACCTACTTCAAAATCTTAACCTTAATATCTTTAAAATAGGCGATACTTTTGGGGTCGTGGCCTTGTAGTGCAACCGTACCCGAACTCAATCTTTTTAGTCCACGATTTTCTGGTAGAGTGTCCGGTTCTGTATAATCAACTGCTACTTTGTCATCAATTTTTATGATGATGTGTTTGTCTTGAACAATGATATGATATTCGTACCACTCATTGTCTTTCGCAAAATTTTCTTTTACATCATTTATGCCATACAAACTTCCCGTTTTACGCCAATCGGTGTGTGTTTGATTTACTTGTACTTCGTAACCTTTTTCGGGCCAGCCTTTTGCTTGATAGGCCGTATGAATAAATATACCAGAGTTTGAGCCAGGTAGCGTTTTGGCTTTTAATTTAAACTCAAAATTTTTAAAGTCATGGTTGCCAACTTTGCCTTCATAGAAAAGGTGGGCACGTTCGCCCGCTACTTTAATAGTTCCGTCTTCGATAGAGAATGTGGCGGGGTGGTCTTCGTTTATTTTCCAGCCGTCAAAAGATTTGCCATCAAAAAGCGAAACCCAACCTTTTTCCTTTTTCTGCGAAAAGGCCAAACTGACCGATAAAAACAAGCACAATAACAATGATAGTTTTTTCATGATTAAAATTGATTCGTAAGATTGAATATTTGTTTAAAGTCCCTAATTTACGATATTCATTCAGGCTTACAAAATTGAATTTCGGCTATTGTGTATCTCCCAAAACTATTTATTTACTTGGCAATTGCCACTCTGTCTTAATGTTTGTTTATTTTTGCAGAAAATATAGCAGAATTTAACATAATGAGTCAAACTAATAGCGTTTTTATACTTACCTTATCTATTATTGGTTTAGGGTTCTTTATAAAAAAATATAATTTCATTTCAGAAAAAGAGGGCAAAACCATTTCGAAGTTTTTGATGCACACCACTTTTCCTGCTTTGATGATTTTCTCAACGGCTCGTGTAAAACTCGACTCTTCACTCCTACTACTTCCGTTATTTTGTATTGTTTTTTGCTCAATCATGATTGCCATTGCATGGGTTTGGTTTGCTAAATATCCGAATGATTTGCGTGGCGTATTGACGATGGGGGCAGGAGGACTAAATGTTGGTCTTTTCGGTTTTCCGCTCATCGAGGGACTTTTCGGAAAAGAAGCGATGGTCTATGCAGTGATGTTTGATATTGGCAATACAATTATGACTTTTGGTGTGGTTTATCCAATCGGAAGTTATTTTTCTTCGAATCATAAAGGTTTACCTGCATTCGGCACTTTAATCAAGAAGATTTTTAGTTTACCACCCGTTTTAGGTTTATTTATTGGATTGATAATCAATGTTTCTAATGTAGAAATGCCCACTTTGTTTTTTGATTTTTTGGGTACTCTGGCACAAGCCAATAAGGCATTAGTATTACTCTTAATGGGTATTTATTTGAGTTTTGAGCTAAATAAAAAACAAGTGATAGCAATCTCGAAGGTGTTGATTATTCGCTATGCCGTCGGAATATTATTTGTGTTGGGCATCTACTTTAGTTTTTCGCACGATACACTATTGTATGCAGTCTTGATAATCTGCGTTACGCTTCCTTCAGGCATGACAATTTTACCTTTCGCCGACGAACTTAATTATGATACACGTATTCCAGGTACGCTGGTAAATATTTCGCTACTCATTAGTTTTGTACTGATGTGGGGTTTAGTTTTGGTGCTCCATTTGAATTGATAACATTCCCCTGCCCACTTTAAGTGAGCAAGGGAATTTCAAAATCAATTATCATCATCGTCCTCATCTTCCTCACTGCCCGACATTTTTGCGGGATATGGCTTTGAACCTTTAGCCGAAAACCACAAAATTCGGTTCAACATATTATCATTTCCTCGGTCAATTCTATTAAAGGCAAATTTTATCGACTGATTCGTAAATTTCAAGGCTGCTCCTTTCTGAACACTGGCAGGTTTGTTCATTTCATTGAGCGGAACGAGGTTTTTCTTATGCGTAAATTTAAAGTTTTGGTTTATTTTATCGGTGAAACAATCAAACATCGGCGAGGCCGTTGCATCAATGATATTC
>JAFEIL010000485.1 GCA_017495105.1 Emticicia sp.
TGGTATAATAACACTTATACCATTGCAGATAACGGAGATTATCAAACCAACTGGAGAGAAGTTTCAGAAATTAACCTTGATTTTTTGGGTTTTTATAAAAAACAATTATCGACAAATCTAAATTTGGATGCTACGGTAGGTGCTAGTTTGCAGCGTTTTAATTCTTTGAATCAAAGTACCTCTACAGGTGGATTAAATAGAGATAATTTGTTTATCCCTTCCAATGCAAGGAGTCCACAAATTGG
Source organism: Emticicia sp. (assembly GCA_017495105.1). Classification (GTDB taxonomy): domain Bacteria; phylum Bacteroidota; class Bacteroidia; order Cytophagales; family Spirosomataceae; genus Emticicia. Next base: position 246 of record JAFEIL010000485.1, read on the forward strand.
AAGAGGAATAGTTCAAACCGAAAAACAAGGTGTTTTTGCTACTGCTGATATGACTTTTAAAGACTTTTTGACAGTTTCAGCTTCAGCTAGAAATGACTGGTCTTCTACATTACCAAAAGAAAGTCAATCATATTTCTTTCCTTCTGTTGGTTTTTCTGCCATTATATCAAATATAATGGATATGCCAAAATCTATTACTTTTGCTAAAGTGAGAGGTTCTTATGCCCAAACGGGTAATGATGCACGTCCTTATCTTTTAAATCAGACATTTACTTTTGCCTCAGGTGGGCCAAACGGATTTATTTCAAGAGACAATATCAAGCCTTTTCCTAGCTTAAAGCCTGAATTAACGACCGGTTTAGAATTTGGAATAGAAATGAAGTTCTTAAGTAATCGTTTAGGAATTGACTTAGGTTATTACACCAACGATTCCAAGAACCAATTGTTCTTAGTGGATATTCCAGTGGCTTCAGGTTGGTCTAGAGAATATGTTAACGCGGGATTAGTTAGAAACTCGGGAATAGAACTTACATTAAATGCCAACCCGGTAAAATCTGGAAATCTTCGTTGGGATGTAGATTTAAATTTTGCTAGTAATAAAAATAAGTTGGTAGAACTTACTCCAGATTTGAAAGTGCTTACTTTGGCATCGGACTTTATGAATAATGTAAGAGCAGTGGAAGGAGCTCCACTGGGTGAAATTTACAGTAGGGGATACGAACGTAATGCTCAAGGACAGATTTTGGTAGACGCCGCTGGTTTACCTAAAATTACAGCTGGAACTACAGTTTATATGGGAAATTCTCGCCCTACATGGACAGGCGGACTAAACAATAAAATATCATACAAAAATTTCTCTTTGAATGTGCTTATAAGTGCAAGAATGGGGGGTATAGTATCTTCGTTTACTAATGCTGTAATTTTTGCAGATGGGGTTACCAAAGAAACCTTAGCTGGAAGAGATTCTTATATATTTCCAGGAGTGAAAGACGATGGCTCTGCAAATACTACAGCTACCACTGCTGAAAAGTATTGGTTAAAGGTAGGTGGAAGAAATACACCTGCCGGTGAAGTATTTACCTACAGTGCTTCTAATATTCGTCTGCGTGAAGCCTCATTAAGTTATGGATTGCCTACTAATTTAATCAAAAAATTGCCTTTCCAATCCGCTTCAATCTCATTGGTGGGTCGTAATTTATTTTTCTTGATGAATAATGCTCTGGGCTTTGACCCTGAATTAACTGCGGGTGCTCAAAATACAACTGTTGGTATGGAATCATTCTCGCTTCCATCTACTCGAACTATGGGCGTAAACTTAAATTTATCATTCTAAAACAAATTAAAACAAAAAATGAAACGAATCAGATTAATATTATTCCCAGTTTTATTAAGCATTGTTGTTATTGGTACCAATTCTTGTACCGACCAATTTGAAGAACTTAATACGGATAAAACTAAACTTACTTCTTTGGATGCCTCTGGAGTAGGTAATGCCTTTGCGGCAGCACAATACCGATCTATTTCTGCTAGTTGGCAGACCTATCAAAGTTTATTTGCAGATTTACAAGCACAATATTTTGCAAACGTAGCCATAAATTTCCCTTCAGACCGAAATGTAATGGTAGGTAACTGGCTAAATGGTGCTTGGAACGGATTTTATAGCAATGCAGTACCTCCTATTTTAGGCGTTCTAGAAAATACTAAGCCAGGTGGGCCAAGTGAAAATGCTGCCATTTTTGCAATAGCAAATATTTGGAAAGTGCAAATGTATTTGCCTAGAACCGATTATTGGGGAGCAATTCCCTATTCTAAAGTTGGAAATGGAGAAAAATTTGTAGAATATGATAGTCAAGAGTTTATCTACAAGGACTTTATTGCTACTTTAAAAAAGTCTGCTGCTGACCTACAAGCCTTTAAAGGTAAAAATGTATTAGGAAATAACGATCAAGTTTATGATGGAAATGTAGACAAATGGATACTATTTGCAAATACAATGAGGTTGAGAATTGCCATGAGGATGTCAAAAGTAGATCCAGCTCTTGCTAAATCTGAGGCAGAATCTGCTGTGGCGGGTGGAGTATTAATGACCAATGCAGACGACGCTTTTGTAAAAGTGACTACCAACTCATTAAATCCTATGGCTCAAACTACGGCTTGGAACGAGTTTAGAATGAGTGCTGCAATGGAAAGTGTTTTGAAAGGATATAATGATCCAAGAATTTCAAGATACTATGCACCAGTGGCTGGAACTACTAACACTTTCAAAGGATTAAGAAATGGTTATACTCAAGTAGACTTAGGAAAACCAGAAAATGCTGCAGTAGCCAATTCAAATGTGGCCAATGCGTTTTTGCCTGATGCTATGTTTTCAACTCCTTTTGGAATTATGTTCGCTTCAGAGTCTTATTTCTTAAGAGCTGAAGGAGCATTAAATGGCTGGAATATGGCTGGAAATGCAAAAGATTTGTATGAAACTGGAATTTCAATTGCTATGAGGCAGTGGGGAATTACCGATGCTGCCGCTGTAAGTGCCTATACCAATGGAACTACAAGCCCAATAGCATTAAATGATGGAGTAAAAACTCCAGCACTTTCTGATATTCCCGTTAAATGGGCAGATACTCCCATTAAACAAAGAGAACAAGTTCTTACCCAAAAATGGCTTTCGCTTTGGCCTAATGCTCACGAGGCTTGGGCAGAATACAGAAGAACAGGATTTCCAAAGCTTTATCCGAGAATTGCTTCAGAAAATCCTGAAGTACCTGCTAATGGCGTGGTAAGAAGAACTCCATATACTATTGGAGAAAATAATACCAATAAAAAAGGAGTGGAATCTGGAATTTCTAAACTAGGAGGTGCTGATAATTCAGCTACTAGGCTTTGGTGGGATAAACCTTGATACTAATCTTCGAAGCTTAGAACACTTTTGTAAAATCCCGCTTTTTTCTGTATTGTGCGAGTTTTAATTTAAGTAATTTAAGTATAATTAAATAAATGCCCCATTTTGTTCTTAATGGGGCATTTTTGTTTTTAAAATATTGAATTTTATACTATTCTTAAATTCAAGTAAAAAAAATACACTTAAATGGAATGGATTTTATATTGTACTTCCATTTTCTATTATTTTGAGTTTAAAGATAAGCCATTTATTAGTTTTAAAATTGCGGCTTAAAATATTGCCGGCCACTTAATAAAACCTCTAATTTATAAAATAGAATATGAAATTGAAATTGAAATTTTCGTATTATTTAGCTTTATTCACTTTAGCCTTCTCATCAAGTTTCTCACAAGAAAGCACTCTTTTGGAAACAAAAAAAATGATGAAAACCTATGGTTTTTCAGATCCAAATCCTGTGCCTAAAACAGGAAGAGTATATCCTTATTTTAGGTTTGATGGATATACTGATGTGGGAACCATGAAAGAGTGGAAGTTTATTGAACTTGAAAATGATTTCATAAAAGTTTCAATAACTCCAGAAATAGGAGGTAAAATTTGGGGGGCGTATGAGAAGTCAACCAATTTTCCTTTCGTGTATTTCAACAATGTTGTAAAATTTAGAGATGTAGCCATGCGAGGTGCTTGGACCTCAGGAGGTATTGAATTAAACTTCGGTGATATTGGCCATGACCCTACCGTATCCAACCCCGTGGACTATTATAAAAGAGTAAATAAAGACGGAAGCGTGAGTTGTTTTGTAGGAGCTTATGACTGGGTCTCTCGCACCCGGTGGATGGTAGAAGTGAATTTACCAAAAGATAAAGCATTTTTTACAACCAAAAGCAAATGGTATAATTCAAGTCAAATAGACCAAACCTATTATCATTGGATGAATGCAGGATTCAAAGCAGCTGGTGATTTAGAATTTGTTTTTCCTGGAATCAATTTCATTGGCCATGGGGGCGAACTGAACTCTTGGCCGAAAAATAAAGAAGGAAAAGATATTGGTTTTTATGAGAAAAATAATTTTGGCACCTATAAATCCTATCATGTTTTAGGTAAAACTGATGATTTTTTTGGAGGTTATTGGCATAAAGATAAAATTGGTTTTGTACATTATTCACCTTATCACGAAAAACTTGGGAAAAAAGTTTGGGTTTGGGGTTTGTCTCGTCAAGGTATGATTTGGGAAAACTTATTAACAGATGCCGACGGCCAATATGTTGAACTCCAGTCAGGTCGCTTGTTTAATCAAGCTGCAGAAGAAAGCATAAATAGCCCTTTTAAACATGTTGATTTTAAACCCAGTGCCTCAGACATCTGGACAGAGCATTGGTATCCAATAAAAAATATTGAGGGAATTACGCAAGCTCATACTTGGGGAGCATGGACCATAAAGAAAAAAGGAAATTGGGTAATATGTGCAGTATCGCCCGCAAAAAATATTGTGGATAGTTTACAATGGCAAGTAGGAAGTAAAAGATATCGAAAATTTTTGAAACTTAAACCTTTGCAGTTTTTCTCAGATTCTTTGGAAATAAAAACCGATGAGAAGGTTCGCATCGTTTTGGGTAATCACCTACTTTACGATTCTGAAGAAGAAATTAAAACTATAGAAAGGCCATTAGAGGCTCCAAAGGATTTTGATTGGAGTTCAGAATATGGACAGTTTCTAAAAGGAAAAAGTATGGCGAACCAAAGGAAGTTTGCTGAGGCAGAGCTGGCTTTTTCTAAATTATTGAGTAAAAATCCCTATCATATACCAGCACTAGGTGAGTTGGCTCAACTTAGCTATAGAAAGGGGCTTTATCAAAATGCCATAGATTTATCCAAAAAAGCTCTTTCTGTAAACACCTATGATCCTCTTTCCAATTATGTTTTAGGATTGGCCACATTTCAAACCAAAAAATTTAATGCGGCCAAAGACGCTTTTTCTGTTGCGGCACTAAGTCCATGGTATAGAAGTACTGCCATGGTGGAGTTAGCAAAAATAGCTTTTTTAGAAAATGATTGGGATAAAGCACAGGTGATTGTTAATCAAATATTAGAAACCGATAGTAAAAATGAAAATGCTCAGCATTTAAAACTTGCAATTCTTAGAAAAATAAATAAAAAAGAGGAGGCTACTAAATTTGTAAATGAGTTAATAGAAGAAAATCCTTTAGATCATTTAGCAAGAGTAGAAAAGTATTTCTTGACCTATGCAGACGAAGATAAAAAAGAGATTGTGGAAAACATTAAAAATGAATTTCCTCATGAAAACTTTATAGAAATGGCCCTTTGGTATCGATCCATGAATGATATGATTTCAGCCAAAACATTATTGACTTTGGCTCCTACACATCCTATGGTGATGCTTTGGAATTCTGAAATTTCGAATGATATGGTGGAGGCAAAAAAGGGAATGGAATTTTCTCCTAGCCTAGTTTTTCCGTTTAGACACGAAGAATTAGGCCTTTTTGAAAAATTATTGTCTCAACCTTCCTATTCAAACATTTGGGTGTTGAAATACTATTATGGAATTCTGCTATGGCAAATGAATAGGGAAAATGAAGCTAAAAAACAGTTTACTGAATGTGCAGTTGCTCCTGATTTTTTTCCTTTTTACTTGGCAAAAGCTGAATTGTTTAAGGCTGAAAAGGCAGTAAAAAGAGAGGCGTTGGAGAAAGCCTATCAATTAGCTCCAGAAAATTGGAGAACCATAAAAGCTTTAGCCGAATTTCATCAAACCGAAAAAGATTTTACAAATGCTTTTTTTGTGATTGATAAAGCTAAACCAAATACTGTGCATGAAAAATATATAATTGGACAACAAAAAGCAGAGATTTTGTCGGGTTTAAAAAAATATAAAGAGTGTTTAGAATTATTGAAATCTTTAAATATGTTGCCGAGTGAAGGAGCAAAAGGAACACATGAATTATTCAGAAAAACCAATATTTTGTATGCTATTCAATTGTTAAAATCAAAAAAACAGAAAGAGGCAGAATTTTATTTGAATGAAGCTGAAACTTGGCCAGAGAATCTTGGTAGTGGGCAACCTTATGATGTAGATAATCGATTAACAAATGCTCTAAAAATATTTGCTCATAATTCAGACATGAGTGGTCTTTTGAAATTGAAAAATACACTTTCCAAATCAGATACTTTATTGTTAGCTGAGTTTTTGAACCCAAAAACTCAGTAGACTTCATGAAGAAATAAAGGGCTTATCGTTAATTTCATTAAAAAGAATATAAATTTTGAATTATATTGAATGATTAAACAATTTCTTGAGAATTGAAAGTCGTTTAAATCGGAATCAAGTTGAAGTCAACTTTATATAATGTTTTTTGGGTTTAGAGAAATAAATCAATTATTCGGCACTTTAATTCTAAATTATTAAAAACCTACCTCAACTGGTAGGTTTTTAAATTTTGACCATTTATGCCTACCAATAACAATTTATTTATAAAATTTAATGATTTTACATCGCCTTTTATAAAGAGCCCAGTTTCTTGCTGAGGAATAAATTGGAAATTTCTATTTCCTCCATTTATAAACACTTGTCCATAATTTGAATCTACTTTTCCCATTCGCACCCGAGTAGGTGTAGTGTTTCCTCCTAAAATAATGTCAATTTTCCCATCTTTGTTTATATCTTTTGCTGCAATGGCATAAATTGGTGAAAACTGTGCTTCTATAGGTAATGCAGAGAAACTAAGTTTACCTTTTTCATTCCAAAGAATTCCTGATCTAAGTTCGTTTACATTTAGGGTTTTGGATTCTTTCCGCATTTCTGAGCTAAGAATATCTGAAATAGTGGCTTTTGAATAGCTGGTATAGTTTAAAAACGATTTCTTTAAACTGGGAATCTGGTCTAACAACTCATCTCTACTAGCATATGGATATTCTTTTTCATTTTCAAAAAGAGCAATCAAAGGTACTGTGGTTCCTATGCCAGAGAAATCGCCAAAATACATTTTTAAATTATTATTAGAAACTACGTTAAATTGTGTGTTAAGTCCCTCATTACCAATTATGTAATCTGGATCGCCATCGTTGTCTAAGTCTGCAGATGAAATACAATGTGCTAAAAAACTAAATATAAAGGGGCTCTCAGGGTTTAGTTTATTTTTTTTGTTCATGTAAATTGAGGGAGAACCCCATTCATTTATCACTAATAAATCGGGGTACTTATCTCCATTGAGGTCTGAAAACATGGCATCAGCCACTAAAGACCTATGTTTAAAAGAAGTATTTTCTTTGAAATTTCCCTTTCCGTCATTGTCAAGTAAAACCGAGTTTTGTGATTCAGGAAACCTGCCTGAGACACTTCCTCCTCCCAAAAAAATATCTATATCTCCATCCCGATCATAATCTTCTGTAGCTAAAGCTCCCATATTAATCAAAATAGTAGAAAAATTAGTTGATTTACGAAAAGTTCCTTTGTCATTTATATACAGTCTTACAGCCAAATAAGGGCTTTCTGGACTAAGCTGGTAGCCATTGCTTCCAACTACAAGATCTAAGTCTAAATCGCCGTCCGCATCAAAAAAATGTGCTTTAGCATCTGAAAATTCGGCATCTTTTTCAATTTCTAATTGCTTAGATTTAGAAAAACCGTTGCTGTTTTGTAAATAAACGGCAGCCGATTGTCCTTTTCCGCCACCAATAAAAATATCTTCTTTTTTATCGCCATTTATGTCCCCTTTTGCCAAACAAGGTCCAGTATATGAACGCATTTCTGGCAATAATGGCTGAATTTTAAAATCATTGTTTGAAAATTGATTATGGAAAAACGAAATAGATTGGGCTTCTTTAAAAATATGGTTTTCTATTGGTAAAAATTGAGGAATATTTTGATTGGATTCAGTGTACTTTACCGTAACAGCGGTATTTGATTTAACATTTTTAATGACTGTTTTTGTATTATTGTTCCAAAACACTTCTAAGGAGTCAACAACCGCTTTTTTTTCTAAACCAAAAATCAAAGGCACATACATGGCTGATTGAAATCCTCTTGTCGGTTGAAATTCTTGGTACTGTGGCTTCCCATTTTGCCAAACTACCACTTTAGCTCCAATTTTTTGACCTTCGTTTTGTGCCTGTAATTGTACCTTCAAATATCCAAAATTAGTATTTGATTGGCTATTGTTTAAATACAAAAATGCTTTTTCGTTGATATTATTTGTTACAATGTCCAAGTCTCCATCATTGTCTAAATCTGCATATACTGCTCCATTTGATTGACTCTTTTTGTCAAAACCCCATTCCTTGGTTTTTTTTGTAAACTGCAGACCGTTTTTGTTTTTAAAAATAAAATTAGGCTCATTTATAGGTGGCATGGCTTTTATAATTTCCATTTGAGTCGGCATTTCTTTTCCTTCTCTACTATCTATTTGTTTGTCAGTAGAAAATTTCAGAAACTCCATATTGGTATAGTCTCTGGCGTAGCCATTAGTTACAAATAAATCTTTTAAACCATCATGGTCAAAATCTGCAAATAATGCTGCCCAAGACCAATCCGTATTCGATATTCCAGCTAATTGTCCAATTTCAGAAAAACCTGTCCCATTGTTAATTTGAAGCATATTTCGCATAGACTGATGGTGAAAACCTGCTTTTACGAGCATTTGATATTTGTCGTAATTATCGTCTCCTGAAGTCAATTTTATACGTTCATTTTTTTCAGGTAACATATCTAGGGTGATTATGTCAATGAGTCCATCATTGTTTACATCCGCGGCATCAGTACCCATCGAAAATAGTGAGGTATGGCCAATATACCCTTTTATTTCTTCTCTAAATGAACCATTTTTCTGATTTATATATAAATAGTCATTCTCGTTGTAGTCATTTGAAATATAAATATCTAACCAGCCATCCTGATTAAAATCACTTACATTAATTCCAAGGCCAAAACTCAGTACATTATTTACAATTCCAGCCTCAGCAGATACATCTCTAAAAATATTGTTTTCGTTTTTCAAAAGTTTTGAGCCAAATCTCATATCGGGTTGTTGCCTAAATTGAGCTATTGTGGCACTAAATCCTGCATATTGTTGAATAGAATGATTTACAAGAAAACAATCTAAATCACCGTCTTTATCATAATCAAAAAACGAAGCCTGAGTACTGTAAGAATCGTCGTCTAAACCATATTCTGATGCTTTTTCTGAAAAACTAAGCTTGCTTTTTTCTGTTCCCTTTAAACCGTTGTTTACATACAAAAGATTTTTTCTTAAATTAGGGTCTTCTGCTCCTGATCTACATACATAGATGTCCAGCCAGCCGTCATTATTTATATCCACTAAAGTTACACCCGTTTTCCACCCGCTGTGTTTTATGCCAGAAATCTCAGTTATGTCCACAAATTTTGGAGTATTATTCCCTTTTTCTCCTTTATTCAAATAGATTTTATCAGCTACCATGTTGCCAGTGAAATACAAATCCACGAATCCATCATTATTGAAATCACCAGCGGCCACTCCTCCGCCATTATAAAAATAACCATATTTTAACACATTATTTTCAGCATCTTCATCCACAAAATTGTTGAAATTAATCCCAGTTTCATCTGCCTCTATTAATGTAAAGAGGGTATCGGAATTTTTAGAACAAGAAAATAATAATTGTAAGCAAATTAAAGTAAAGTATTTATATGATTTCATAGTTTTTTGCATCCTTTTTTTAGTTTGAATCGCAATTTCATTCATAGTTTTATCACAGATATTCTCTTTCTTATGATTGAAAAGTATGGCTTAAACTACATGAATCGTAATTTAAGTTTAATCTTTTACAGCTAAAAGAATCTTTATTTTCGATAAGTTTCAAAAAAAACAATTTAAACACTAATATAAGCCCACCTTAGGTTATTCTCCAAATTATCAGCTTTGTTTATATATTTACAGAAAATATTTGCCCCATCAAATCAATGCAAATCTTCTAATATCGTATTTATATATTTTTAAAATATTAATAATTACGGGTGTCCGAGAAACGAAATCTGTTTATCGAGACCAATTTTAAAAAAAATACAAGGCAGCAGTTTGAAGCCACTGCATTATTGTTGATATTAACTCGCTAAAAACAATGTTAACATCAGTAAAAATAATAATAAAAATGTCGGCTTGCCAATTCTTGGACAGCTTTTAAACTTTACTCTATCAGAAGTCTTCAAAAAAGCCGTTGAAGAAGCTGATATGTATTTCAAAAACCTAATGCGTTGAATAAATTCGTGTTTATATTTTATGGGATTTTGACGGGAGGTAGTTGCTTACGTAAGATAATTATCATTTTTGCTTTATTTGATAATGAATTGGCTCATTGCGGTATATTTCAAATTTCAGCTCAAAGTACCGTATCTAATGCCAATAGGGAAAGGTTGGCCATGGTTTTTGGTAAAATATACCTTAAACTTTATCTAAACTATAAGGATTTTTGTCGGAAAGGCTTTTGCACATGAAAATCAACGGAGATGTTGACCTATAAGTTATGGAAATCTTTGATTCAAAGACAGTAAGTTTATTTAATTATGTTGTAGCGTCGTAATTGGTTCTTCGTCAATTTTGGTGAAAGGTAAATTATTGTTTTAATTTTGATGAATTAAACCTTGTTTATTCCCAATGAGTTGAATTATACGCTTCTCAACCTTGACCACATTTCGATTCAAGTTAATTTCAATATATTAAGTACTAAGATTTCCAGTTATTGTCCTTTATGTTTTTTTTAATATATCCAAAATACCTAGCAAGTATATAAGAACGATTGGTGATTTACCTGTTTTAGGTAAAATTGTACAACTAAAACTTTATGTAAGAAAGGAATAACCACTATTACTTACTAAGTTTTACAAAAATAAGTTTATAAAAATCATATCTATGCCCAAAATTTACAACAATCAAATTTCTTATACTAATTTCCAAGCATCGAATGTCCACATTTATCGTAATGTGGACATTCGATGAATTTAGCTGCTCAATGGTATAAATCGGAATAGATTTTTTCCCAAAAGTAAGAAATTTTATAAAAGCTCAATTATTAGTTTGGTAGTTTATCTTTCAATAAACCATAGACCCAAGTTCCAGCAACTGC
>JAFEIL010000361.1 GCA_017495105.1 Emticicia sp.
ATTTCAATTCCATAAAGGTGCGATTGGAGTCCGTTTGAAAAACAGCCTTGTAGATGCAAATAAAGCGGTTTTTGTGCTATAAAACAAGTAAAAAAGTCGTCGAACTGCAATGACATGTTTTTAATGGGCGTTCGACGACTACTGATTATCAATGACTTATATACTTTTTTATTGTTTTCCACGATGTCAATGAACATTATTTTATGAAACTTCTGAGTTCGACGACGATAACCTATAAAAAATTATCTGTTTTCATTCGTTCCACACCTATCACTTCTTTATCAAGCCAACGCTCGTCTCTGCTCTTAAAAATGATGATACTATCCGTTTCCTCATCCATTATCTTTCGAGCTATAAATAGCATTTCTTTCAATTTTACATCAGTTATTTCTCCTTCAAAAACCGAATTCTGAATCCAATTTAAGTATTTTCGGCAATGTTTTAGCATCTTACCAACTCTTTTATCTCCTCTATTAACCGAAGCTATATCGTAAACAAGAATTATATACATTGAGCAAATAATTTATTTGAGATTTGATAATGAATAATTAAAATTAAGCTAATTCAGCATTAGGTAGTTGAGCGGATTGGACAGCCGAAGCTGTCGAAACTACCAATTCATTTTAAAAGGCTTATACTCATCAATTCCAAGCAAATGTTTGCTCAGTTTATAGCACTCCAACTTCACCAAATGCTTGTAGCTTACATTTCTCCCTAAATTCCGGTGTTTAAAGGTTTCCTTTAGTTTGTCTTCAAAAGCCTGTGCAAAGGTCTTTCGTGCCGAATCTTTCATCACACAACGATTAAGTTCTTGCCTAAAATCGGAAGATTGAATCTGCTTTTTGTTGAGCAAACTAAAAATAGTTCGGTCAACCAAAATTGGTTTGAAAATTTCGGCCAAATCAAGTGCCAACGAATAGCGTCTATAACCCGGCTCATGCAAAAAACTAATAGTCGGATTGAGTTGTGTATGATAAATTTGGTCAAGACACAGCGTATAACACATCATATTTCCAAACGAAATCAAGGCATTTACTTCATTATTGGGCGGTTGCTTGGTACGATTTCCCATCGAGAAATCATTGATTATGATGTCAAATGCCTCATAATAGGTCTGCCGAATATTTCCTTCCAGCCCCATTAATTCATCAATTTGGCTCGAATCTCCAATTTTTAGTAGATAATTCTGAATCGCCGAAATTTGTTTTTCAACATCTTTTTGGCGGTTCTGATAATATTGCAGATTCTTCAACATATTGTTTGCTCCACCTTGTACAAATTTCTGAGCAACGATTATCCGCTTTTTATTTGAAAGATAATACTTTGTTTGTTCAACCTGCATTTTTCCCGCCAGCAAATATTCTTTCGGCATAAACGAACCCGTATAATGCTCATAATAATCAAAGAAATGCACAGCAATATGGTGTTTTCCCAGAAAATTATACATCGCCGAATTGGCATCCAGCGAGCCAAAACAATAAATGTTATCTATTGTTTCTACAGGTAAATATCGTGGCTGTCCTTCAATGCCATTTTCATCAGTTGGTTGAAACTTCAAAGTATTATCTTGCCGACTCAGCCGACCAGGGTTAAACAAATAATACGTTTTTTTCATATCGGCATACGTTTTATTAAATTTAATATAGAAAGCCAAAAAGCCAAAGCGGAACCACATTGCCAACGCTGGTCTCAATATTGTCTTTGATTATAAAAGCATCATTAATAGCCTTTATTTGCTTCTTTTTCTTACTTTTTCCACCAATCTCAACAGTTATTTTTCCATCAATCAAATAATCAGCCGTATCAGCTACCTCTACCGTATATCCTGCATTTCGGAGTTGATTTACAAAAAACATTTCTCTCATTGAGCCTTCGTCTGGAACATTACTCAGAGCGTAGCAGAAATTTGTATTTTCTAAAGTAATTTTATCTGGTTTTTGAAGTGCCGAAAAACCCTTTCCTGTTTTATTGATTAAATTTATTAATGATGCCTGTTCTAAATGTTGCAAAAGCATTAATAAAGTATTTCGCCCAATTTGAAGCTGTGTTGCCAATTCCAAAATATTCGGAATATACGGAACCGTCTCAGATAATATACCCAGCAATCTTTTTATTTTTGATTGATGATCGGCCGAATAATCATTGATAAATGCCAAATCATAAGCCAAACAAGCATCAATTATCTGAAAAACCCTCGTTAAATAATCTTGTTCGTTTCCCTTTACAAGCCCAAAAGGCAAATACCCATGACGTAAATATGCCTTAAAATGCCTCAATGGTGATTCGATTTGCTCTATGATTTCCGACGCAATCGCTCGATGATTCATCAATAACTCAGTTAATGAATAAGTCTTAAAACTCGCTATCTTATTGATTATCAAATACTCACGAAACGACAAACCATGCAAAGAATAGGAAAGTACCCTTCGGCTTAGGTCGGCTTCTCCTCGATAAATATCCAATGCCGACGATGCCGTAAAGATTATCTGCATATCAGGAAACCCATCATAGATATTCTTCAATTCCGACGACCAAGCTTTATATTTATGCACTTCATCAATAATCAAAAGTCGTCCACCCATCTTATGCCATTCTTCGGCCGTATCAAGTAAATTTTTTGTATAAAACCACGGATGGTCGGCCGTAACGTAGAGCGATTTATTGAGGTTCTGAGTTTTTAAATATTGCAAGAGCATGGTCGTTTTGCCCACCCCCTTGATACCTTTAATGGCAATCATGCGTTCGCCAAAAGAGATACTATCATAAAGATATCGCCTAAAATCCGACTTTAGATGTCGGAGTAAATTGTCTTGAAACAAAATGAGTTTTTCCATTTTATTGTTTTGAGTTCAATACAAATTTAAACATTTTTTGTTTTCATTTCAAAACAAAAACTCTATTCTTCTCCGCTCCAACAAAAATCAAAATACGAACATTTACTGCATTTCGATTTAGGTAGGGTAGGAGGGCAACTTTCGAGCGAAATAATTTCAGTTACCTTCAAAATCGAACTTTCTATTTTTTTCTCGTCTTCTTCGTTCAATTCCACTCGCTCGGTTTGCCGAAGTTTTGGGTATTCAATTTGTCCATAATGAGCCGTAACATTGTTTTTACGCAACAAATACAAATAAAACTGCACCTGTGCCACATGAGCTAACTCTTTGGCTGCCGATTTTTTGGTTTCGTAAACCACGCCCCGAATCGCATCAAAGAAATCAATCTTGGCGGTGCAAGTCACAAAACCTTTATCGGTAAAAATTTCGGCTGAAATTTCGAGTTCTTGGTTTTTATCAGCTCTTTGCGAGTAACTTGTTTCACCGAGCAATTTTCCTTCAGCCACAATATCAGATGTATGCTCCATGCGTATTGCGTGGGCGTGCAGCCATAACTTGCGGTGGCACAAATGCAGATAATTGATAAGAGTGGCGTTGATATTCATAAAGAATTGCTTTAAATATTAATCAAAAACCTTATTTTTGTATAAAAAAAGCCTATGTCAGCACAATTGATATTAAATTTCGATTCAACAGAGGAATTTGCTAAAATACTTCAGTTGCTAAAAGATTTTGGATTTGAAAATAAAATCCAAGTCAAAAACACGGTTAAAAAATCAAAAGAACCAAAGTCAAATCCTCGCCAAGCAGGTTGGGGCAAAGGACTTTTTACTAATATCGCTCCTGATTTTGATGAAACTCCCCCAGGTTTTGAGGATTATATGCTACCTACTGACAAATAACCATGCGATATTTAATAGATACCCACATACTATTGTGGCACGCTGAGAATCAGAAACTTAGCTCTGAATTGCTTGACATCATCAATAACCCCGAAAATATAATCTATGTTAGTCATGTAACACTTTGGGAAATAACGATAAAAGTCAGCATAGGAAAATTAAGTTTAAACTTTAATATTGGCGAATTTGAAAAAATACTAAAAGCCAATCAGTTTACTGTATTACCGTTTAACTTTATATATTATCAACAGTTAGTTAATCTACCTTTTCATCATCAAGACCCATTCGATAGAATGCTAATTGCCCAAGCTAAATCTGAGAAAATCCCCCTAATCACCCATGACGGCAAGATAAAACTTTATGATTTAGAAATAATTTCGGCATAAAGGCAGATGGAGTGGCGTTGATGGTCATTGGGAAGAATCGAAAATGAAATGTAGGAGTTATGATATTTGGTAAGTCCTTAGTAATTAAAGACTTACCAAATATTCAATCAAATTTGATTTTCGTAATCAAAATCAGAAAGTAGTTTAATTAAATGTTCTTCGGCTTTTTCGAGAGCATCGGCACTTCCAACTGAACCTGCAATAAAACTTGATGCAATAGGAGTTACAAAAATATCAGCTTTAGTAGTTTCGTCAATTTTAGGAACAGCGGTTGGTCTTTCTCTGTCATCCCTCAATTCTCCTCTAATTGCGTAGGCAATTTGATTCGCATTATCACTAATTGCTAAAGCAACTGTTTCCATTAAACTAAATGTACGTGCTTGATTTGAAGTAATTCTCCAATTAATCAAGGCACTTGCTAATTTAGGAATGATTTCATCACGTTTCTCTTTTGGACAAATTAAGCATCTTCCAAAAATATTTTTGCCTTCTACCCATCCCTGTTCTCTTAATTTTTCTTCAATTTCAGGGAATAATTCAGGTTCTAATTTATTCGTAGAAACACAAAATAATGTCCTTAAATCAATCGCAATATCATAACTAAATAAACCTGATGCACGAGTCATTCCATTTTTGTTAAAATATTTTGGCCCTAAATTTCTTTTATTGGTAGTAAGCCATTCTTCAAGTGCTTCTTGAGGAATTTCAGAACGTTTACTGTCTTTAATTTCGTACACTTTTACAATATGGTCATTGGGACGTGCTGAACGGTCAAACACTACTGGTTCTGTTTCTCTTTCAAGTCCTCCTAAAAGTGGATGCAAGGGACGCATAGCGGAAATAGATAAAGGACTTCTTCGTTTAACCGTAAAGCTATCTTTTTCGGCTTTCATATATCCACCTAATAGTTGGTCTGTAAAAGCTGGGTTACAAGGTGAATGTGGTTCTAACATCCCAGCAACACCTTTTTTGTCTATTTCCCAATTAAAAGTAATAGCTGCAAAAGGAAGCTCTAAGGCTTCAATTATAGACCTTTTTACTTGTTGTCCACTTGAATAAGCCATTTTTCGTCCTGTTTGAGGGTCTGTATAAAACTTTTGACCATCATTAACTCCAAAAACGGTATGTTCGGCATTGCGTAAGCCTCTTAAATAAATAAATGGTTTCATATTTTTATGTTTTAATATTTTTTATGATTTGACTTTCTGAACTTCGTATTGAAAACGAACAAGGGTTAAAAATAGCGGAAAGTTATCTGAGGCTATTTCGACATAAGCTTTTTGAACAATATCTTGGACAATCAGACTGTTTGAACTATCAAGGATTATTTTTATCTGTTCAGCAAATTCTTTAAAATTTTTAGCTTCAATAATTTTTCTTACGTCTTGTTCTTTGTCTTTTTTGCCCCTATTATCGTCTAATTTTTTGTTAGCATATTCTATTAGTGCTAACGCCGTAGAATCGGCTACCTGTAATAACTCTGTTTTATTGAGCATAGCAATTATCCATAGTTTATAAAGTGAAAAAATATTTTTTGAATTTTCATCTGAAAATTTAAAGTCTTTGCCCTGTGCAAAATCAACAGAACCCTTCGGCATAAATTCACGTAATCCCCGTGGCTCTATTGCTTTTAAGCCTATTGTTCCCATTTTACAAGCACTTTTAAAGTTGTAAAATGTTTCTAATTCGCTAATTTGTTTTCTATTCAATACTACCTCACTCTTATCTAAGAATAACTTATCTTTCAGTTCGTAGAGATATTCTATTTCTGGTAAATAAATATTGATAAAACCTAATGTGGTATTAGTTTGAGATAGATTATAAGCATAAGCCGTAATTTTACCTTGAAACCTTTTGGTTAAAGCAAATATTACCATTGACCAAGCTTTAGTTGGAATTGCCATATTGCCTTGTACCTCAGTTATTTCTACTGAAAATCCATCAAAAGGTCTATCTTTATTAAAATCATCACTTAGTAAATGAGATAGCCATTGTCCATTCCAAGTTTCAATTTGTTTATTTTTAACATTGGGAGTTTGTCTCAAATATTGACGATAATATTTCCAACCTTCAAAAAGAGAAATTAATATTTCATCCTCTTGCAAAAGCATTACAAAACCACCACTTATTCCAATTCCTAATGCCTGCCCAACCCATGAAGAATAAATTTCTTCTTCATTAGGAGAATAATCTAAGTTTGTAACTTGTCCAGAAGTAGTTGCAGATACTCCTCCCGCAGCATAACCAACATAAGTTGAACCACTTAATCTATTATTCTTTATGTCTTCCCTTAAACGATTCAGTCTAAATATTGACTCTTTTTCACCATTAATAAGACTGTTGGGGCTAACAGCTTGAAAAAAAGTTGAACCATGAACGTGCATCAAATGCTTTTCGTCATCAAAAAAGAGAGGAAAAAACACTTCATCAAAAAACTGTTTGGCTGAATAATCGTGTGGCTTTTTTTCTTTTTCTCTATAAAGTTTGAGAAATTTTTTGCCAATGTAGCTCGTGTACATATCTATAAGAAATTATTATGTTCAACTAATTGTAAACCCAATATTTTGTAATCTTCTTCTTTTTGTGGTACTACAAATGGATATGCTCCAATCTCCAATTGCTCGTATTTGTTTTTTTGTCTTGTAATAGTCTTATAATTCACAGGGATTTCCATCATAATTCGCTCTTCCCAATTAGCAATCAAGTATTTATCTCTATCACATTCGAGAATGCAGGTAGCACTTTCTATTTCCAAAGCTTCAACTATGACAGCCTTTTTGTTATTAGTTAATTCTTTGATAGAGTAGCCCCCGTCTTTATAAATTAAGTGCATATCTATTTCTTTGGTGTTCAATTCAGGAAAAACAGTATCTATTTTTTCTTGTAAAGTTCGCTCCTCAAGCGCATCAAAATTATCGGGAAGTTGCTCGTAACTTGCCCTAAGAATCTCCATTTTATATGGCATAACATTGCCCACAGGTTTTATTACGTGTACAGGTTTATACTTTCCAATAGTATCTTTATTACGTTTTCTATTTACACGACCAAACCGCTGAATAAGTCCGTCTAAAGGGGCGGCTTGGGTTATCATTCTATCAAAACTAATATCGAGACTTACTTCAACTACTTGGGTTGAAATGACCAAACAAGGCATCAAACCATTACCAAACTTCACACTTCCATCTCCATTGAATTCTGATTTTAATCGAGTTTCTAATGCAACTCTATCACCTCTTTTAAATCGACTATGAATCAACATCATAGGAATATTTGGAAACTTTTCTTTTAATGTTAGGTATGCATTTTGAGCTTTATTAATGGTATTATAAACCATCAATACTTTTTCTCTCTGCTTAAAAGCAATTTGTAAAATGTCTGGAATTGTTTCTTCGTCTTCAATTTTAGATACTTGGTGTCTATTAAATGTATCCAAAATTTCGTCTGATAATTTTACTTCATAAACTTCATTTTCACCCCCTAAAATAATTTTAAGTTCGTTGTACAAAACACTCGGCATTGTGGCTGTTCCAATATGAATTTTACAGTTAAACCTTAATAAAGTCTTTACTATTTCTAAAACCATACTTCTTGAATAATCAGAATAAGTATGAATTTCATCCAAGATTATATCAGTCCCTTCTAAATCTAAAATCATAGTTTCAAAACCAGAAGTACCAAAGACAATAGCAGCTAATTGATGTGGGGTAAGCACTTTAACTGCTGAACCAGCCAACGGCTGTAAAATTTGTTCATCAAGCTTACCTTTGGCAATTAGTTTCGAGGTAGCATGTAGCAAACGAATGTCTTTATTTGGAACAGTTGCACAGATACGCTCCCACATTGCATTTATACTTGCTTGAAAGGGTAATGTGTAAAAAACTCGCCCTTTACATCTTCGTAAAAGGAAATCTGTTTTTCCAGCACCAGTTGATGCTACTACTAAAGTATGTTTGCGTTTATCATCTGTCGAAACTTGGGAAAGTGGGTAAATTTCACTTTTCCTTTTTTCGTCATCATAGTAGCTCAAATCTGGAATTTCAAACAAAGGCTTTAGTTTATCCTCTGTTGCATGTGTAAAAGCTGAAGCAAAGTGGTCTGCTGATTTCAATAAACCACGAGCAGGAGAAAACCCAAATCCTTTCTTTTTACAATATTTTACAGCGTATAGTATTGCCTTTTCTGCTTCTTTTCTTGATATGTCAATCGTCGGTAACTCAAAATATTGTAAAATTTGAAGTCCATATTGAAACCATTGCTCCCAATCTTTCAAATGATTGTCTATCGTTTCATCACCTTCATTCTCCATCAAATCTAAAATACCTCTACTTGTTGGGTCATTTTGAATAGACTTATGATGTCCAACCACTAAATCAATCAAAGAATCCCATTCATCTTGTGGGAAACAAGGTAAAAAAGCTAACGAAGAAATTTCATGGCGATGGATAAAATCCCATTCTCTGCTTTCAACAAGGTTTTCACCATTAACATTTTTAATTTTTCTTTGAAAATGTGGATGAGCCTTACCCAAATCGTGCATTATTGCTCCTTTTCGAGCAGTTTCAACATTAAAATCAAAAGCATACTTTTGAGCAAAAAGCTCGATTGCCAATGTTACTTGTTGTGTATGTTCTAAAAGCGTTAAACCACCATAATTGATACTTTTCGCTAATATTTCGTTGAGTGGTAGCATCTTAATTTCTGATAGGATTTCCAAATACTTTCAACTCCCCAAACATTTCAGAGGCATTATCAAAGCGATTATGACCAACTTTAAAACCACTTTCAGCGTTTGTGAAAATGAGTTCAAAGCCTTCAATTTCATCGAATGAGGTGGTTTCTAATTCTAAAAATTCAACAGGAAATAACAAATCTTCATTTCTACAAAGGCAAATGGTTTGCATAAATGCAATAGAAGCATCTTCTTTACTTTCAAAGGCTAAATACAAATCTGGATTCAACATAATGCCTCTGTTTAGAATTGAAATATTATCTGCTTGATAATAGACCCTACCCATGGTATCTTTTTTCTTTGCATATTTAAAACCGCCTTTTGACCAAGTTTTTTCTTGTTGAGTGTCAAGACCTTGATAGTTAAGACGATAACGTTTTATTTTCTGAACTTTACCCTTAAACTCGTCCGCAAGCAACTCAGGAAACAGTTTTTTCTCAATCCCTTCAACAATTGAAGGAGTAAGAAATTGTTGCGAAAAGGTTTCACTATCTCTCACGGCAGTCCAAGGCTTAATAAAACCAAACTGACCGCTGTATTTTACTACGTAGTATTTTTCCATCTTGATTTTTAGATTAGTGAGCCAAAACCTATACCTGTTGAACTTCCTACACCAACATTCCAAGCAAAAGCAAGCTGTTCGGCTGTTCCTTTAATAATTACAGGGCAGATTGTTCCCTTATTTTGAATGCCTTTGTAAATAGCCCCTTTAATTGTAAAATTCTGATAGTTTTCATCGAATCTTGCTTTAACGCCTTCATGATTAAGCCCTGCCTTTTTTAGCTTATTCACCAAAGTTTCAGTCATTAGGGTGTTAGCTTCATCATCTGTTGGATAATAAAACTTTGTTTTTCCTTCAACTATTCTTTTTATAAACACAGGACTTGCCACTTGAAACCTATTCTCTGTCTCAAATATTGGCTCTTTTTCTAATGTCAAAGAGGTGATAACCATACCATACCCAAAAGAGTTATCATCTTGAATACTTTTGATTATTTGCTTTAATAAGTCAACATCATGGCAGCTTATGAAATATTTGCTGCCATTCTTAAACTCAAGCCCTTTATTTCCTAAAGCTTTGCCATCACGTAGCCATGAAAAAGAGTAAAGAGATACAGAATCATGAACACTATTTTTCCCCAGCCAATAATGAAGTTTACTGACTTGTGTTTCTTGATAACTAAAAGGAACTATCTCTTTATTTCTTGATAATTGAATATGTAATCTCATATTTATATGTGTAAAATCTGGAAGTAAATGTTTACAATTGAAATTTTTAACAAGTTGATACAGCCAACCTATTTTAATACATTCGATAAATTTTTAGGATTCAAAATACTTTTTCTTTCAAAAAAGCAACACCATTTATGAAGAAATAAAAAAAGCACGAATGTTTTCAGCACCGTGCCAATACTGGCAACCTCCACATGAAGCGGGTTTATGAAACTGAAATGACTCGTACTTAATGCAAATATGCTACTTTCTTTCATAAAAATTAAAATTATAGTCAAATATTACGCCTCACAGGGGTCATTATACCACCCCACCCCTTAAATTTCTAAAAAATTTATTCTACCAATGTGGGCTTTTATATGCTCAATGAGGCTTTCGGGTTCTACAATTTCAACGATATGTTCGTGGTAGCCCAAAAGAAAATTGGTTAGTCCAAAAAAACGCTCATTTACTTTACATTCAAAATCAAAAATGCCTGCTTCGTCGGCTGATGGTTGTAAATAGGCTTGGGTCAACGGAAAACGTTCGGTTAGTTCGTTATAGCCACCCACTTTTAGTTTGATATGTACTCGTACTTGGCGGTCGTTCACAATTCTGAATGGGTCGGTTGCCGTTACATAATGCCGAGTTTCATAAGCCCAACTGAGTTTTTGCAGCTCTACTCGCTCAATTCTCGAAATTCTAAAATGCCTAATCACTTGTTTATCAGTATCAAAAGCTTGCAAAATATCCTCTTTGGTGCTAACAGAAAAAGGTTCTACCATGCGGTCTGTAACATCACTGCTATTGGTCGAACGATAATTAATGAGTTTCACAACTCGTTTTTGTTGTTTGGCTTGTTCGAGCAAATTGGCTTTTGTCAGAAAAGTCTTTGAAAACAAACTACTCCCAAGCTTCGAAACATCATAAATAGTTTCGAGTTTTTCTCTAATCTTTTCCAAACGGCGGTCGGTGGCATTGGCTTTTACGAGTGCATCGAGCAAAAAATCTTTTTCGGCTTCAGTAAAAAACAAAACATCTTCCAAAAACTCCATTGATTTATTCGACACAATGGCATAACGATGTTTTTCGTCGGGTTTTACCATAAAATCGGCATCACGGAGTTCGTTGAAATCCTTTTTTATGGTATCGACATTTACATTATATTTGGTGGCCAACATCTTGCGAGTA
>JAFEIL010000377.1 GCA_017495105.1 Emticicia sp.
ACATAAAGCACGTGGAAGGATATGATACTGCGATGAAAAATCCTTGGGATTTTCCTCACCGTGGCAACATGGACAGCATGGCAAGAGAGCAGTATTGGGCGAGCGTTCGTACGGGCTATACTGGACGTGAAGAACACCGACATATGTTTGAAAATGATAAAGAAAATCCATATTTAGAAAAAAAAGACCGTGGTTTCGACTGGATTCGTGGTTACCATGTGGGTGGTCGTTCATTGATGTGGGGTCGTCAAAGTTATCGCTGGAACGAGCGTGATTTCATGGCAAACCTTGAAGACGGACATGGCGTTGATTGGCCGATTCGCTACAAAGATTTAGCTCCTTGGTATAGCTACGTTGAGAATTTCATCGGTGTAAGTGGCACTAAAGATGGTTTGGATGTATTGCCAGATGGTGATTTTCAACCCGGAATGGAAATGAACTGCGTTGAGAAAGAATTTAAAGCAAGAACGGCAAAAAAATTTGGTGGTCGTGCAGTAACAATCGGACGAACGGCTCACTTGACCGCTCCGACTAAAATTCAAACTGATTTAGGTCGTGCTTCTTGCCAATTCCGTAATGCTTGTATGCGTGGTTGCCCTTACGGTGGTTATTTTAGCACACAATCGGGTACTTTACCAGCTGCCAATAAAACTGGCAATTTGACGCTTACAACCGACAAAATTGTTCACCAAGTAATTTTTGATGACGAAAAAGGCAAAGCCGTTGGTGTAAAAGCTATTGACCAAAATACCAAAGAAGAATACGAATATTTTGCAAAAATTATATTTTTGAATGCATCTGCCATTAATTCAACTTGGATTATGATGCAGTCGAAATCAAAAACCCACGCCAATGGTTTAGGTAATGATTCTGACCAATTGGGCAGAAACATCATGGATCATCATTTGGCAGTAGGTGCTTCGGGAACTTTCGAGGGTATGGAAGATATGTACTACTATGGTCGTCGTGCCAATGGTATTTATGTGCCTCGTTTTGCAAACTGGGGTAGCGATAAAAAACGTGATTTCGTGCGTGGATTTGGCTATCAAGGTGGTGCAAGCCGTGCAAGTTGGGGACGTGGCGGCCAAATGGATGGTTTTGGAGCTGATTTTAAAGAAGAAATGACTCAATTAGGGCCTTGGTCGTTTAATATTGGTGGCTTTGGCGAAACATTGCCAGATGCTAATAATCGTTTTACGCTTTCTGACCAAAAAGACAAATGGGGCTTACCTGTTGTTCAATTTGATGCAGGTTGGGGCGAAAATGCCTTGAAAATGCGTGTAGCGATGATGAACGAAGCTGCCGAAATGCTTGATGCAGCCGGAATGAAAAACATCAATACCTACGATGACCGTAGTAAAAACCCAGGTATCGGTATTCACGAAATGGGAACAGCCCGTATGGGTCGTGACGCTAAAACTTCGGTATTGAATGCCAATAACCAAGTTTGGGGTGCAAGTAATGTATTCGTAACTGACGGTGCAGCTATGACTTCAGCCTCTTGCGTAAACCCATCGCTTACATATATGGCCCTTACGGCTCGTGCAGCAGATTTCGCTGTAAGTGAGTTAAAGAAAATGAATTTGTAGTTTTAAGTCCACAACCGATGGACGACGATTATATGAAAACAGCGAATCTACAATTGTGGATTCGCTGTTTTAGTTAACACACAGTTTTATTAAATTTCTAAAAGTTATTACTTCGCTGTCCAGCCTAATTGCTCATCTTCGTCTTCAAATTCTAATTCAGCATCTTTTTCCCAAATTTCCATTTCGCAAGGCTTGCAATTAAACTTCAATTTGTATTCGTTTTCACCGTGTTTGAGAGTTAGTGGTTCTACCAATTTCTCCCCCATTGTTTCACGTTGGAATCTCGCACACTTACCCAGCTCATATTTTACACAATATTTGGTAGTCATTACTCGTGCTTTGCCGGGGTCCCACTGTAGTTCAAATGCTTTTTCGATTTCTGTAACACCGTGACGTTTGTAAAAAGCTCTTGCCAATTTATTCGATACATTATACATAAAATCAAGTTTCTGTACAGGGTATGGATGGTCGGTTTTTGTAATTTGATAAGTTTCTCGATGGTATTCTTTCACACGAATATCTACAAGTTGTTCTAACACCTCCCTTCTGATTTCGTTTACTTTCGAGATTGGTAAAAACCAATTTCCTAAAAATTCTACCTCAATATCATCAACAATAAAAGGCGTATTTCCTGTTTTAGCCAAATTTTTCTTGATATTCGGAATGACCGATTCGGCCGAATTTGCCACAGTTTTTTCGACTTGCACGCTTACTGTATTGTTATGCCCATCTTCGTCGATGGCTTTTAGCTCAAAGCCATCGGCAGTTTCGGTGAAATATAGTTTCACACCAATTTTTCTGACCGCACTGTTTTCCTTTTCAACCATTTTGTTGAACTCAGCATCAGAATTTCGGTAGATAAGTGTACCAACTGGCAACGTCTTAAAAGTATTTGGAATAACAATATTATTGAAAATGATATTAATCTGAGCTCCATCAGCTTCGCCATTGGCGTTGATAAAAAAAAGCCCATCACCATTATTTAGCTTTTCGTAATTTTCAATAATATAGCCATTGGCTTTAAGATCAATTACTTTTCCGATGTACTGCCCCTGCGATTTTGGACTTTCCCAATTTCCGATTTTCTCTTTACGTTTGTTTACAAAATAATCGGTATAGCCACGATTAAAACTTCTGTCCATTTCTGGCTCAAAATTATAGAATGTTCTACCCGACGACGCTTTTTGGAATTTTTCGGTATTAGCATCTAAAAATACATCTAATTTCTTTCTCAAAAACGAAGTATTGTTTTTTACATAAACAATATCTTTCAAACGCCCTTCAATTTTGAACGAACAAACCCCAGCCTCAATCAGATTAGGCAACTGGTCGCTCAAATCTAAGTCTTTGATTGAAAGCAAATGGCTGTTAGCAATGAGCGTTTTGCCTGTTCCATCAGTTAAATTGTATGGAAGTCGGCAGTTTTGAGCACACGAACCACGATTGGCACTGCGTTCGCCGCCCGCAATACTCATGTAGCAATTCCCACTAAACGACACACATAAAGCACCCGAAACAAAGAATTCGAGTTCAATATCAGTGGCTTCGTGGATTTCACGCACTTGGTCGAGATTGAGTTCTCTGGCCAAAACAGCTCGTTTCATGCCCGCATCGGCCAAAAATTTGACGTGTTTTGGGTCACGGTTATTGGCTTGAGTACTGGCGTGAATCACGATTGGCGGCAAATCCATTTCCATGATAGCCATATCTTGAACAATGAGGGCATCAACGCCAATATCGTATAATTCATGAATCAGTTTTTTGCATTGATTCAGTTCATCATCGTACAAAATTGTATTGATAACGACAAAAACTTGTGCCTTGAATAAGTGGGCATAACGCACCATTTCGGTAATGTCTTCAATCGAATTGGTGGCATTGGTTCTTGCTCCAAATTGTGGAGCACCAATATATACAGCATCCGCACCCGCATTGATTGCGGCCATACCTTGAATCAAGTTTTTAGCTGGTGACAGAATTTCAATTTTCTTTCTCATACGATATTCCGTACTTATTTTTTTGATTCGAAATGAAGTACAAAACTACGAAATACTTCACAAAAAATTGGGTTAAATATGAATTTACAGGATTTGAAAGGCAATTTAAAATGTTTATTTTGCTTATACTTATTATCTCTAAAACAAACACTAAGCATGATGAAAGAAAATCATTACTCAAAAATGACTTTACACGAACTCAAAACACAAGCAAAAACAGTAAAAACCATGATGTCTATTTTTTCTGGAATACTTTTAGTTTTGGTATTTGCGGCAGTATTTTTAAGTTTCCGACAAGGCTTTTATGCAATAACAATATTATTTATTCCAGTAGCCTTATTTCCTATATTTTTTGTAATACTCAATAACCTAAATAATATAAAAAAGGAAATAAAGTCCAGAGAAAGATAATTTATCAAAACAATTCTGTCGCCCCCACTCAAGTAGTCATTTTTACACAATTTAAAATCAGAATCTTTATCTTATTTTTGTATAACTAATTTTAGAGATAAAAATGGAAAAGAAAACGTACCAAAATATCGATCAATATATTGCTGATTATAACGAAGAAGTTGGCGGAATTCTGAACCAAATTCGTAGTTGCATCAAAGAAGTTGCACCCGACGCACAGGAAGTTATCAGCTATAATATGCCTGCTTTTAAACAAGGTAAAGTGCTGGTTTATTTTGCAGCCTTCAAAAATCACATTGGTTTTTATGCTTTACCATCGGGAAATATGGCTTTCAAAGAATCATTATCAAAATATAAAGTCGGAAAAGGCTCTATCCAATTTCCGCTGAACCAACCTATGCCTTTTGAGCTTATCAAACTTATGGTGGCTTTTAGGGTGGAAGAAGTTGAAAATGGAGCGAAGAAATAATTTTGCCTCATTTTACATCTTTTTTTAGTTTTCTGAATAGCTTTGTTTTTCAAACACTATTCAATCGAAAATGAAAAAAGTATTAATTCTTAGCCTTATTCTTCTTAGTTTTTTATCTTTCAAACCCAAAGAAATTACTTGGGTAGCTATCGGCGACTCAATTACGTATCTCAACGACCACCCCGAGCAAACTGGCAATCGAGTAAAAAAAGGTTATATGACGATGGTTACGGAAAAGCTTCCGTATATAAAAGTTATCAATCAAGGTCATAATGGCTGGACTTCTGGCGGAATTGCCGAAAAAATCAATGAACTTGGCTTGGTTTCGGCTGATGTATATTCGGTGTTTCTCGGCACAAACGATTGGTGGCGAGGCCGTCCGCTCGGAAAACTTGAAGATTATCAGAATAATACTGGTAATAATACAGTTTATGGCTCATTCAAAATTATCATAGATAAGCTAAAAAATCTGAATCCGAATGCCAAAATCATTTTGATTACTCCTCTCCAACGTGGCGATTTTGTGTATATTACCAATGCCAAGAACAATGCTTATGGCTCGTATAAACCTAAAAATGAGCAGAATTTGGCACAATTTGCCGAGGCGATCGTAAATATCGCAAAAATCGAAGATATTCCTTTTATTGACCTTTTCAATAAAAGCGGTATTAAACAAAAAAATATGGTCAACTTCAAACGATTAAAAGACCCAACTTCTGGGGAATATAAAAACTTTAAATATCCAGCTTATCTTGATGTACCTTTCAACCCTGAAGCCGACGAATACCCCTACCCTATTGAATCAATCAACATGACTTACGACGGACTGCATCCTGCCGACAAGGGCAATGCAGTAATTGCCAAAATGTTAGTAAAGGTGATGAAGAAATTTTAAATAAACTAAAAAATGCTGCCTTCGACTTCGCTTAGGCAGCATTTTTTGTTTCGTAAGTTGGTTTCAACTTCGCTTAACCACCCTTTCTAAAAGAAGTCGAAAACCGAAATCATTTTTTAATATTCTTCCAAATTTCTTCCAACGCAACATTTTTCTTTCCAGAATGGTCTTTCGATTCTTTAGAGATATAATCAATACGCTCTTTGGTCATTGGGTGAGAATTAAGGTAAGCAGGCATTTTATCTACGCCATATTTCTTTTCTTCTTCATGTAAGCGTTCCATGAGGTTTATCATGCCTTTGGGGTCAAGTTTATTGTGATACATAATTTCGAGACCTTCCAAATCGGCTTCTTTTTCCATATCTCTCGTAAAGCCTAATTCATAAATATTACTTGCTTGGCTTACTAAAATATTACCAATGGCATTCATATCTCCGATAACCACCGATACCACCATCGAGCCAGCCAAACCTCTGGCCAAACCTTTGAGCGAATGGCGTTCTTTTACGTGCGTTACTTCGTGTGAAAGCAAAGCTGCCAATTCTTCTGAAGTTTTCATTTTCGCCAAAATTGCATCAAAAACCACTACATTTCCACCTGGAAGGGCAAACGCATTGACTTGCTTATCTTTTATAACCGTAAATTTCAACGGATATTCAGTCTGAAAGTCCATTTTTTTTGCAAACGCTTGCAGCTCTTTAGTGCGTGTGTCATCGACCTCCATTCCGCTCACAAAACTATCGTAGAATTGTTTTCCGAGTTTAACTTCTGCCTCCATTGGTATTTGTGAAGCGGCATACTCAGCAATTTTGGGTAATAACAGAAAATAAAAACCCGCGGTAATGGATACAAAAATAGCAATCGTAATCAACACACCTCGAAAACCCGCACCAGCGAGCTCATTGGCAAATACCCAAAAGCCTTCACGACGATTAGGTAAATGATTTTCCAAAGCCGAAAAAAGTGGAGAATCAATCGAAAATTCGAGATACTGGTGCGGAAACTCGCCGTATTTTAGCATAGTTTTACCTTTACCAGTAAACGAACTGTAATCAATCTGTAGAATCGTCCAAACAACCTGACCATTTTCGTAACTAATTGTCAACGAATTACCCAAAATACTCACTTGAGCATCGTAAGGTTGGCTAGTTTTACCATCATAATATATAGCTTCCATTCAGTGAGCAGTTATCAGTAAACAGTTATCAAAAATTAACGTAGAAACAGTAATTTCCCCTTAGAGCAGTCCGATGTCTCGGCGGAGGGGCTACGCCAAATCAACATCTAACCAATCGCCAATGTCTTCGCCAAACGCATCACGGTAATTGCTCTCGGTTTGTGAGAGTGAATCGGGGTCAAATGAGCCATCAATCTCCAAACGAGGCATAATAAAATGCAAAGTTCTGATTTCGACAAAAGGCGTGGCAATTCCCAGCGTAAACAAAATCATAAGCATATTTGTGATACTCAATTGTAAAAGGTCAATAAAGGACATGTTTAGTTTCACGCCATGCCATTGCTCATTTTGCCACAAAAATGTATTATCAGCATAAAACTGAAATATTTCACGTTGACGCATCAAAGCAATTGAACCAATGATTGCGATGAAAAATAAATAAGCAAAAATACCAAAGAAAATGAAACTAATGGAAGGATTGAGACTTTGAATTCCAATTCTGCTAAATTCGCTTCCTGAAACAACGCCAAACATTATAACCAAAACTACGCCAAAAATAATAGCCACAAATATAAAGATGATGTATTTGAGTTTAATCAAAAACAAATCGGCACCTTTTCCAACAAAATCAAATTCAACATTTCCAAAGCGAATATTCTTGGTTACATACTTACGTAAATCAACTTCAACCCAAGACCAATAAATACCAAGCGTAAATACTGAAACAAGAATACCAATGAAGAATTTGGCAAATAACTCACCCAATTCACCACGATAGCCAAAGAAAATCCCTCGCCAAGAACTTCGTGAAAGACGATACTTTGCCGTTCCATGAATTGCCAAAGGATAGACGACAATCAAGCCACCATAAAGTAGCAAAGTACCTAATACAATCTGTTCATTGGCTTTTGCAAACCAGAAACTACTATAAATAACAATAATAATGACTAGCATTTTCAGATAGCCAATAAACATTTCTTTACCCGTACCATGAAATTTAAAACGACTTCCCGCAAACTCGGTCTGTTCGTATAGATAATCAAGTTTAGCGGCTTTTGCCCACGGATAATAAAAATTAAATGTAATAACCTGTAAAATGGCATTAATAAGGCGAATTACAAAATATTTTGCACCTTCGCCATAAAACGATAAACTCCAAGGAGCATGATAAATCGGTTTTGTTGCAACCGGCTCCAAGTTAGGCGGTTCAATCGGTGGTTCTACTTCTTGAATACTTTCTTCATTTGGAGTTTCTGAAGCACTTGAATGCTCGGCTTCTGAGTTGTTTGGGATAGGATGTAAAGTTTGCGAGTCGTCGGCAGCATCCAAAGGAGTTTCGTCAGATAAGTTTTCGGTCATAAAATAATGAATTGATGTGAATATAAATTTTGGTAATAGTTTAGCACCTATTTCAAGCCAAAACTTTTTTGATATGGCATGAAATCTTTAATGTTTATCCTTAAACCTTACGCCAATCCCTCTTTTAGCAAATCATGCAAATGCACAAAACCTAATAAGCGTTTATCTTCCACCACTACCAACTGCGTAATGCTTTTTACTTGCATAATTGCCAAAGCACTTGCGGCATATTCTTCAGAAGAGACCACCTTTGGATTAGCATTCATTATATCTTTTGCTTGCAAAGTAGAAAAATCTTTTTGGTCACGCAACATCCTTCTTAAATCTCCATCTGTCACGATTCCCAAAAGCTCGTCATTTTCACCCACGACAGCCGTAGCACCGAGTCTTTTTGAAGTCATTTCTAAAATAACTGTCTGAATATCAGCATCCTCCGATACCTTTGGCATTTCATTGTGCGGAAAAATGTCTCGTACCTTCAAGTATAATTTTTTCCCCAAACTACCCCCAGGATGATATTTTGCAAAATCTCGACTCGTAAAATCACGGGCTTCGAGCAGGCACATAGCCAAAGCATCACCCAAAGCTAAGGCAACAGTTGTAGAGGTAGTTGGAGCCAAATTTAGCGGACAAGCCTCACGCTCAACGTGGGCGTTCAGCACAAAGTCAGCGTTTTTGGCCAAATACGAGTCCACATTACTCACCATTGCAATTAATTGATTGCGATATCGTTTCAACAAAGGCACTAAAACCTTGATTTCAGGCGTATCGCCACTTTTCGAAATACAAAGTACCATATCTTCAGCCCTAATCATGCCTAAATCACCATGAATAGCATCGGCAGCATGCATAAATATTGCTGGAGTACCAGTCGAATTTAGGGTTGCAACTATTTTTTGGCCAATAATTGCACTTTTTCCAATTCCAGTAATAATTAGTCTTCCTTTAGAGTAAAGAACAGCCTCTACACAAGCTTCAAAGTCTTCGTTAATATAACTTTTCAAAGAAAGAATTGCCTCTGCCTCATCTTGCAAAACTTTTTTAGCAACGCTTTGTATTTTTTTTTCTAACTTCGTATCCACTTTATTAATCCTTAGTTTACAGACAAAAGTACTGGAAGTTTGGTTAGTGAGCAAAACAAAGTCAATGAAAAGATATTTGTTTAGTAAATATAAATGATTAAATCAAGTACAAAACAGAAAACCTAATTACGCAAGATTCGTGCAAAAATAATTCAGACAGAAGTTTGAAAAATTTATTAACTTAGCGTAATTACTTACCTATTATAATTTTCCGTACAGCAACATTGCATATATGGTAGACGCAGCGATACAACAGACCTTAAAAGAAAAACTCAAAGAAATCTTTGGCTTTGATGCCTTTAGAGGCGAACAAGAGGCCATCATCAATAACATTGTAAGTGGTCATAATACCTTCGTGATTATGCCAACAGGGGCAGGAAAATCTCTTTGCTACCAATTGCCAGCGATGGTTTTGGAAGGCACGGCTATTGTGATTTCTCCACTAATTGCTTTGATGAAAAACCAAGTTGACCAAATGACCGCATTTGGTATTAACGCTCAGTTTTTGAACTCGACTCTCAATAAATCAGAAATGACTCGTGTAAAAAACGATGTATTGAGAGGCGAATGCCGATTGCTTTACATTGCCCCTGAATCTTTGACAAAGGAAGATAATCTTACTTTCCTAAAAAAAGCCAAACTTTCATTTATCGCAGTTGACGAAGCTCATTGTATTTCAGAGTGGGGACATGATTTTCGACCAGAATACCGAAGAATTAGAGGAATTATTGATGATATTGACAATAAACTTCCGATTATTGCTCTCACAGCAACGGCTACTCCGAAAGTTCAGCAAGATGTGCAGAAAAACCTCAACATGGAGGAGTCTCATATCTTTAAGTCTTCCTTCAACCGTAAGAATCTTTACTACGAAATCAGACCGAAGGTTGATTCGAAAAAACAACTCATCAAATATATTGCCCATAATAAAGGAAAATCGGGTATTATCTATTGTTTGAGTCGTAAAAAAGTTGAAGAAATTGCGGGGTTACTTGCCGTAAACGGAGTAAAAGCATTGCCATATCATGCTGGCTTGGATGCTGACACTCGTATGAAAAATCAAGATTCTTTCTTGAATGAAGAGTGCGATGTAATCGTAGCAACTATTGCCTTCGGAATGGGAATCGACAAGCCAGATGTTAGGTTTGTGATTCACTATGATGCACCAAAATCGCTCGAAGGATATTATCAAGAAACAGGACGTGCAGGACGTGACGGTTTGGAAGGGAACTGCTTGATGTTTTATGCCTACGACGATATTCTGAAACTCGAAAAATTCAATAAAGATAAAACTGTTACCGAACGAGATAATGCCCGTGCATTACTCCACGAAATGGTATCTTACTCAAACTTAGGCGTTTGTCGCCGTCGTCAGTTATTGAGCTATTTTGGTGAATACTCTGATAAAGATTGTGGTTTTTGTGATAACTGTATCAAGCCTACCAAAAAAATCAAGATTGAAGACGAAGCCGTTTTAGGTTTGAAAGCCGTGCTTCAATCTGGAGAAAGATTTGATATTCAGCACATTGCCGATATTCTGACCGCCAATACTTCAAACGCCTACATTCGAAGCCACGAACACGACAAATTGGAGGTTTATGGCAAAGGAAAAGGAATGTTTGTAGCCCACGACGAAGAAGACGAAGATGATGAAGATGACGAAGAATTAGACTTGGAAGTTTCGGATGATGATGACGAGGAGGAAGCAAAACCCATAGCAGTAAAATCTCCAAAACCAGTTAAAAAAGTCGAAAAACCAACTCATAAATCGGATAATAAAAAAACATCCAATGACTATTGGGTATCAGTGCTTCGCCAAATGATGGTATTGGGCTTTCTCGAAAAAGATATTGAAAATACCTATGGAGTAGCAAAATTAACCGAAAAAGGGCAGAAATTTATCAAAGATTCTCATCCCATTACAATTTCGGAAGACCATAACTACGAAAATACCGAAAGCAGCGACGACGACGATATTTCGGCTAATAATTCGTCAGGAGGTGGAGCATTTGACTCAGCTCTGTTTGAATTATTGAAGGCCCTTCGTAAGAAAATAGCCAAAGAAAAGAATGTACCACCTTACGTAGTATTCCAAGATCCTTCGCTTGAAGAAATGGCCACTACGTATCCGACCACTTCACAGGATTTAGCACAAATCAATGGCGTTGGACTGGGAAAGGTGCAAAAGTTTGGTAAGCCGTTCCTTGACTTGATTATGAAGTATGTTGATGACAACGATATCGAAACTACTCAAGATTTAGT
>JAFEIL010000390.1 GCA_017495105.1 Emticicia sp.
ATATAGACACAACATATATTGATGAAGGAACCGATGGCATTAAAATATATCCGAAAAATAGAAAGATTATAAGGACTGGGATTAAGACTTTAGGTAAATCTTGTAGATTTTCGGAATATATACGAGTTCCCTCTTTACGAAAAATCATTATCAATAATAAGTTCATTATCAATGAGATAGAAATTGAAAGAAATTCACCCTTTTGCCCCCAATCAATAATAATTACAGAATCTGCCAATGAGCCTAATAAAAAGGCAAAATAAACAAAATAATCTATTGATTCTACTGACCAATTACGTTTTATTCCATACCATATTCCAACAAGCGGGAGTGAAAAAATGTGCCCCAATGAGAGCAAAAACTTTTGTTCATTCACTATACCATAAATGGTAAAGCCAATAAGTGAGAAAATTGCTATTACAATGAGTCTTAGAAAATTCATTTAAATTTGTTATGTACGTTTAAAAGTAGTGATAAAAAATTGTTTTAGAAATTTTTTATCAAAAATACTGTTTATTGGCACAATTTTTAGTAATCATAAATTATTCAAAAGTCCCAATTAAAGTAATTAAACAAAAGAATCGCATGCTTATGAAAAATTTACCAAAAGAATCCAAGTATATAAATGACTTATTTAACGAAGCAAAGAATAGAGGATTAATGTTTTTGGAATCTCCAAAAGATGAAACTACTAATAGTAACATTTTTTTTAAGGGAAAAAAGCTTAAAAACTTTATTACCAATAGCTATTTAGCTTTAGAAAATGACATACGTGTGAAGCAAGCTGCTATTGAAGGGATTGAACGGTATGGCCTTTTTACTTCAGTTTCACGTACTTACGTTTCGTTTGACCATTATCTCGAATTAGAAGATAAACTTGAAACGATTTATGGTTTACCAACTTTTGTTATAAATAATGTTTCCTTAGGACATTTTGCTTATTTGCCAATGATTATTGGGGAAAATGACGCAATAATTACTGACCAATTTGTTCATAAAAGTGTTAGAGTCGCTGTACAGTACCTTAATGGTGGTGGAATATACTCGGAAGTTTTACGCCATAATCAAATGAGTGAACTTGAGGGTAAAATAAAAATTTTAGGGGAAAAATATGATAAAGTATGGTATTTGACTGATAGTGTTTTTTCAATGCAAGGTGATGTGGCTCCTTTTGATGACTTGAAAACAATGCTTAATACATACGAGAAATTTAATCTTTATATTGATGATGCTCATGGTATGAGCTGGATTGGTGAAAATGGAAAAGGTTATTGTTTCCATCATTTGCCATATCATGAAAAAATGTATGTAATTAGTTCTTTAAATAAAGGTTTTGGCGGTACAAATGCAGCGATGATTTTTCCTAACCAAAAGACAAAAGATTTAATACATACACTTGGATTACCGATTATTTTTTCATCCCCTACAATGCACGCTGGAATTACGGCTGCATCGAAACTTGCTGATATTCATCTATCGGTTGAAATTTATGAACGTCAAGCAATGCTTAATGAGAGATTACAGTTTTTTAAACAAAGAATAAAAGAACTTCAAATTCCAATGCTTTATCCTAATGCACAAACTCCAATTGGTTTTATCGTACTTGGCAATGTGGAGGCAATGGCACAGTTTGGTGAGAAAATGCAAGAAAAAGGTTTTATCATGAGTATTGCATCATTTCCAAGTGTCCCATTAAAACATTCAGGTTTTAGAGTATCAATATCTTTGCATCAAACTATTCAGGATATAAATAATTTAGTTGAAAGTGCCGCTGAAACTATGTTTGAACTTGAAAAAACAGGAGTTTTTAATAGAGAATTTGCTTTTAGAAATATTTGGCAAACCGAAAGGAAACAAGTGAATTCATAATTAAAGTTAGAATATAAAAAAGCGTTTGTTAACCAACATACGCTTTTTTTGTATTTTTTTAAGAATTTATCTTAAAATTTGTGCATTTTTACTACCTTTATCTTTAAGTATACTAAAAACATATTTTCTGCAAGCGACCCTAATAAAACTAAAGAAATTCCAAATTAATTGATGAGCCTTAATACTGATAACATCCGTCTTGTATTTGGACTAAAACTTAAACAACTTCGACTCGACAAAAGCATGTCGCTCACTGAACTTGCACAAAAGTCAGGTCTTTCGATGTCATATATAAATGAGATTGAGAAAGGAAAAAAATACCCAAAATCTGATAAAATTGTCGCTCTAGCTGAAGCAATGGGCGTTGATTATGACACCCTTGTTTCGTTAAAACTTAATAAGAAATTAGAACCCATTTCAGAACTACTTCGTTCAAATTTTTTAACCGAACTTCCTTTTGAAATTTTCGGTATTTCACCAGCCGATTTACTCGAACTTCTTTCTGATGCTCCAACAAAACTGAGTGCATTTATTGGTACAATTATCGAAATTGGGCGTAGTTATAATATGTCGGTTGAGCAATTTTATTTTGCGGTACTGCGATCTTATCAAGAAATGCATGACAATTACTTTCCCGATATTGAAGATGAGGTTGATAAATTTTTAGCCGAACACAAGGTTTCTACAGAACAGCAAGTTGATGAGTACTTTTTATCAAATCTACTTACCGATAAATATGGTTTCACGATAAAGTATTTTGATGAAGAAGATTATCCGGATATTGTTAATATTCGTTCGGTTTTTTTGCCTAAAACCAATACTTTGCTTATCAATAAGCGAATTACATCTGATCAAAGAGCATTTACACTTGGAAGAGAATTGGGCTTTTTGTACATGAAAATCAAAGAAAGGCCTTACACGTCGTCTTGGGTAGAGGTAAAATCATTCGATTCGGTACTTAATAACTTTAATGCTTCTTATTTTGCTGGTGCAATTCTGATTCGCAAAGAAAAACTAATTGGAAAATTAGAAAAACTTTTCAATCAAGAAACTTGGAGCAATAAAGCATTAGTTGATTTAGCAAATTACTTTCAGGCTACTCCCGAAACTTTGTATCACCGAATAAGTAATGTTCTGCCTAAATTTTTTGGAATTGATGGTATTTTCTTCCTGCGATTTGAATCACCTTCTGGACATAAAGAATATCATTTGACCAAAGAAATGCACTTGGCTAAAAGGCATAATCCACATGAAACCCAAAAAGAACATTATTGTCGCCGATGGATTTCGTTGAATATATTGGACAATGTTTCTAATTTACAACAAAGCACTAAATACAAAGAACCATTAGTGGGTGTTCAGATTTCTAACTATGTAGATTCTGAAAATCAATATTTTGTGATGTCAATGGCTCGTCCTCTTAGTATTATTTCACACTTAAATATTAGTGTGACAATGGGTTTTGAACTAAACGATAATCTACGGAGTAAGTTTAAGTTTTTGGCCGACCCTAAAATTTCAATAAGAGAAGTAAATCAAACTTGCGAACGTTGTAGTTTATTCGATTGTAAAGAACGTGTGGCAGCTCCTGTAATTTTACAGAAAAAACGACAACTTGAAAATATGAAGGCAGCACTCAAGGCGATGGGAGCATAGTTTTTGAGTTAAAATTAAGAAAAAAATGTAAATTTGCATACTAAATATTACCATTTTAAAGTTAAATAACCGAACCATACATTTCTCGACCTTATATGTTACAAACTGTTTTGCTTCAAGTTGACTCAACTGCTACGGCAGCAAGTGCGGAATCAATTAACTATTTAAGCCTCCTTCTTAAAGGCGGTGTTGTTATTTATCCAATCTTACTCTTATTGTTCGTCACTATTTTCTTTATGATTGAGCGTTATTTGTTCATCAGAAGTGCATCAAATATTGATTTTGGTTTTTTGAGGTCTTTGAAAGATAATATTTTAAGGGGTGATTTACGCACTGCCGCTACTTTGTGTAAAAGTACAAACCTTCCGATTGCTAGAATATTAGAAAAAGGAATTACTCGTATTGGTCGGCCGGTAAAAGATATTGAAAGTGCCATGGAGATTCAATCTAATTTGGAGGTCTCAAAAATGGAGAAAAATATGGGGTATCTTGGCCTTATTGCTGGGGTTGCTCCAATTTTGGGTTTTGTAGGTACAATTTTAGGTATCATCCGTATTTTCTATGATATCGGTACAACAGGTAATTTCACCATCGAAATAATTGCCAATGGTCTTTACGAAAAAATGATATCTTCGTGTTCGGGTTTGGTTGTTGGTTTGATTGCCTACATCGGTTATCATGGTATTAACATGATGATTGATAAATTCGGTATCCAATTACAGGCAACGGTTATGGATTTTCTTGATACTTTAAATGAGCCTGTTCGTTAGTATAATATGTTATAAGCTATATGCTTTTGACTTTTTAAATTCGAAGTAAAAGTATATTTATTTGCATATTGTTTAAAATCTATTGCCTAAAGCAAAAAAGTTTTTCCTATGAAATTAAAAAGACAAAGAAGATTTGTAGCTGAGGTATCAACATCATCATTGAACGACATCATGTTTTTCTTATTGTTGTTCTTTCTGATTATTTCTACGTTGGGAAACCCAAATGTAATAAAGTTATTATTGCCAAAATCTTCAAAATCAACTCATGATGTGAGTAAACAGCCAATTTCACTCACAATTACAAAAGATAAGATATATTATATTAACTCAACTCCAATTCCTTTTCCACAATTAGAAGAGAAATTGATGGCTGCCGTACAAGGAATGGAAGAGCCAACAGTTGTGTTGCGAGCTGAAAGTTCGCTGACCGTTCAAGACTTAGTAGATGCGATGTCTCTCGGGGCAAAACTTAAAATAAGAATGGTTTTGGCTACAGAATTGAATAAATAGAGTTTCATACGTGATTAGAGATATGATAAAAAGCTCACAGTTGATAAACAACTCTGAGCTTTTTTGTGTTACTTAATTTTCTCTCAAATCCTAAGCCTAAAATCTCGAATCTTAAACTAAATATAATCCATCATCTTCGATTCGAATAATCTTTTGGCGATATAATGCTCCGACTGCTTTTTTGAAAGTCTTTTTACTCATTTCGAGCTGATACATTACATAGTTTGAGTCGCTTTTATCTGTAACATCTAAGAAACCATTATTGGCTTTTAGTTTTTCCAAAATACGTTCTGCATTTGGTTCTACGTTGGCGTAACCTTGTTTTTGTAAACTTAAATCAACTCTGTTGTCGTCTCTTAAATTTTTTATAAAACCTTTGGTACGTGTACCTATTTTGATTCTTTGAAAAATTTCATTTTCATAAATAAGACCTTTGTATTTATTATTTATGACGGCATTTAATCCTAAATCAGTTTCTTCAAAAATTAGAAGGTCAACTTCTTGCCCAACCTGTAAATCAATGTTTTCTTTCTCGAAATAGCGATTTACTTTGCAAGATGCAACCAAACGGTCTGTTTCTTCATCTAAATAAAGATAAACCGCATACCATCTGCCTTCCTCCATTTTTTTGTTTTGCTCTCTGAATGGCACAAACAAGTCTTTTTCAAGCCCCCAATCCAAAAATGCACCAATTGCCGTAACAGATTTTACTTGTAAACAAGCAAATTGATTTAATTGAATTTTGGGTTCGAGGTTGGTAGCAATTATTCTATCTTCTGAATCTCGGTAAATAAATACTTCAATATCATCGCCAACGATTGCATTTTCGGGAACATATTTCTTAGGCAGAAGTACATCGTTACCTTCTTCGTCACCCAAAAACATTCCAACGCCTGTGCCTCGAAGAATGCGTAATGTATTTTTTATACCTAAATGAAGCATGTTTTTTATTTGATAATGAACAATGGATAGCTAAGGGTTTTTATCATACTCAATTTTTAATTTCTATTTTGTTTAAACTAATTCCAGCTCGTCAACTCTTGTTCGAGTATGGTCTAAGAAGTTTCGAATACGGCTGGAAGCAGTTTCTAATTCTTCGGATGAAGCCAAAAATACGATTCTGAAATGGTCAGGCTTTATATAATTAAAGCCAGTACCTGATACAACCAAAACTTTTTGATCACACAATAAATCATAAGTAAACTGCTCATCGTCTTTGAATGAAAATTTTCTTAAATCTATTTTAGGAAAAAGATACAATGCTCCTTTAGGTTTCACACATGTAATCCCCGGAATATCCGTCATTTTATAGTGAATCAAATCCCGTTGTTTACATAAACGACCATTGGGAGCTACTAAATCATTAATACTTTGATAGCCTCCAAGAGCGGTCTGAATTGCATATTGTGCTAAAACATTGGCACAAAGACGCAAACTTGCTAAAAGCGTAAATCCCTCAACAAAAGATTTTGCTCGGTGTGTTGCACCACTCAAAATTACCCAACCTCCGCGAAAGCCCGTTGCACGATAATTTTTTGATAAACCACTATATGTCATCACAAAAACATCATCACTTAATGAAGCCATCGGAATATGTTTTGACCCATCAAAAAGGATTTTATCATAAATTTCATCCGCAAATACTATTAAATTATATTCAGCTGCAATTTTTATGATTCCTTCTAAAATATCTTTGTCATAAACTGCTCCAGTTGGATTATTTGGGTTGATAACTACTATACCTTTGGTTTTTCGAGTAATTTTTCGGCGAATATCATCTAAATCTGGATTCCAGTCGGATTCTTCATCACAAATATAATGCACGGGTTTCCCGCCAGAAAGTGCCACCGAGGTTGTCCATAGTGGATAATCAGGTGATGGAATCAAAATTTCGTCACCATCATTCAAGAGAGCTTGCATTGTCATTACTATTAGCTCGCTCACTCCGTTGCCAATAAAAATATCATCAATCGTAACTCCTTGAATACCAATTTGTTGTGTATAATGCATGATAGCCTTGCGAGCGGAAAAAATACCCAAATGATGCACATATCCTTGAGCATTTCGGATATTCATAATCATATCATGGACTATCTCATCGGGCACATCAAATCCAAACGGTGCAGGATTT
Organism: Emticicia sp.; assembly: GCA_017495105.1. GTDB lineage: Bacteria > Bacteroidota > Bacteroidia > Cytophagales > Spirosomataceae > Emticicia. The sequence goes on from JAFEIL010000390.1 coordinate 6,937, forward strand.
CCAATGTTTAAATTGATGATTTTTTGCCCCATTGCCTCGAGTTGTTGTGCTTTCTCGAAAACTGGTCCACGAATGGCATAACTCAAATTATTGAGACGATTGCTTTTATTGATATTGTTTTGCATCTTCAATAGGTATAATTTCTACGCAAAATTAGTCAAAAATCATGCGTTATTTTTCTTTTACGAAATAAAAAAGGTCAAATTTCAGAGAAAATGACCTTTTTTATTTCAAGGAAGCATTCAGAAAAGACATCCCCATCAGAGGGAAGGCTTACTTTTTTCCTTTATTAATTCTCTGATTTTTCGTTAAGTTTTTCAAGCAACATTTTATTGAAATTTGCTTCAGTTCGTTTGAGTTCGGAAAACTGTCGAGGTGTAATAGTACGAAGTATTTTGTTCATGTATTCCTCTTCTAAATCAAGTTCCTTTCTGCGTAAAGCAATTACTTGTTTTTGAGCTGAAAGAATTTTGTCGTCCGTTGCGGCCAAGGAAACTGCCTCTTCCATTGTTCTACGAATAGTCTTTTTTAAATCAATCTTTTTGTTTTCGTATTCGTTATAAACTGCCCAAAATTGGGGTGCTTGCTCAGGTGTAAGATTTAGGCGTTCGGTAATCATACCGATTTTGGCCGAATGTATTTTTTGTAATCGACCTCCTCCGCCACCACCTTGACGGTTTTGTGCAATTGAGATTATTGGAATGAACAGCAGTACTAAAACTATTTTTTTCATTTTATCAGAAGTCAGACTTTATTAAAATTTATAAAACTTTTTTTTCGAATGGTCAAGAATCATAAAACAAACTGACTAAGGTTGAAGTTCGATTAAGTTCTTGGTTAAATATCTTCTTCTAAATCTTGGTTTTCGAGATGTTCTAAAATATCTTGTTTATCAATATTGAGCCCATCTATAACTGCCTTGGTGGTGTTTTGAGTTGTTTCCGTGGCCGATTCGTATTCAAGATAACTTAAATCTTGGGTTTCGAGATACGTTTTAATTTCGGCATTGCTTACTTTTTCTAAAGCTAATTCGGTTTTGTCTTTTGTAAATTGAGAAATTCCAAACCATAAACCGAACATCAAAACTACACTTGCTGCGGCTGACCATTTTACTATTGGAGTTTTCCACCAATTTACTTTGATGCTCTTGACCGATTTTGGTGGAATATTTGACAGAATTTTATTATTTAAGCTTTCAAAATATCCCTTTGGAATTTTGAAAATATTGCTTTTTCCGAATCGTTTAATGTTGGTGTTGAGTTCGAGTACTTGGAAATAGCTTTCTGGAACCTTAAAAACATTTACTCGTTCTAAACTTTCTAAATCAATATTTTTCTTTTCAATTTGTGCAATTCTGCCCATAATTGTAGCAGAAAGTCCTTCAAAATAACCATCAGGCATCGAGAATTGCTTATGGATTTTTGATTCTAGAATTATTGTAGATTCGGTGGCCTTATTTAAAATAGATGGAGTAAGGTTTTCAAAGTAATTTTGAGGTACTTTGAAAATGCGGTCAGTCGAACGATTTACTTTGTCTATTTTATCAAGTGTAATCATATTTTCAATACTTCATAAATTTGTCAGATTGATAATTTGACAAACATATTTTAAAAAGGTTTAATAATTTTCTTAAAAACTTGCTTCTTGGCTATTAAGCGTTTCTTCAATTTTTTTTACAGCCAAGTGATAAGAAGCTTTTAATGCTCCAATTGAAGTTCCAGTTATTTCAGATATTTCATCGTATTTCATATCATCATAGTACCTCATATTGAACACTAATCGCTGTTTATCAGGCAATTTTAAAAGAGCTTTTTGTAGTTTCAACTGTATTTCATCACCTGAAATGTAATCTTGGCTTATCGAACTTTCAAGTGTATTGAGCAAATCAAGGCTATCGTCGTTTTCGAGCGGTACGTGATTTTGGCGACGTTTTTTCTGTAAAAAATTTAGGCTTTCGTTGGTGGCGATTCGATAAATCCATGTAAAGAGCTGAGAATCAGATCTAAAGTTATGTAAACCTTGCCAAACTTTGATGAAAGTTTCTTGCACAACATCATCTGCATCGTCGTGGTCAATGACCATCTTACGAATATGCCAATAGATTTTTTGCTGATATTTTTTTATCAGATGACTAAAAGCATCGTGCCTTTTTAACTCGTCTTGAAATTGTAATAGCAGTTCCGAATCGGATATCATACAGGAAATATTTTCTGTTTTGTTGATTTGACTATTAAATTCAAATAAAGTTTAATAAAGTGCTTAAATTAAAAGATAAAGTGCTGATTAACAAGTATTTGTAACCAGCACTTTTATTTGGAAGTTAATTTCTACCCTTTTCTTGCAATTGCTTTCAAGGCCTTCTCAACTATTGTTGCTGCATTTAAACCATATTTTTCCATCAAATGGGCAGGAGTACCCGACTCACCGAATGAATTATCAACGGCAACATATTCTTGTGGAGCTAAGAAGTTTTTTGCAAGTGTTTGGGCAATCGCGTCGCCTAGACCACCATTCATTTGATGTTCTTCGCACGAAACCACACACTTAGTTTTACGAACAGATTTTAAAATGGCTTTTTCGTCGAGAGGCTTGATAGTGTGAATATTGACTATTTCTGCACTAATTCCTTGGGCTTCTAAAATCTCACATGCTTGGATTGCTTCCCATACTAAGTGACCTGTGGCGAAGATACTTACGTCTTTTCCTTCCGAAACCATCCATGCTTTTCCTATTTCAAACTTTTGGTCGGGTGAAGTGAAAACTGGTACAACTGGACGACCAAAACGTAAATATACTGGACCTTCATGCTTGGCAGCTGCGATAGTTGCAGCTTTAGTTTGGTTAAAATCACAAGGATTAATAACCGTCATATTTGGTAATGAACGCATCATAGCCAAATCTTCTAAGATTTGGTGAGTTGCACCATCTTCACCTAATGTTAGACCAGCATGCGAAACTGCAATCTTAACATTTTTGTCAGAATAAGCAATCGATTGACGGATTTGGTCATAAACACGACTTGAACCAAAGTTAGCGAAAGTTGTAGCAAACGGAATTTTTCCACCGATTGTCAAACCTGCTGCTACACCAATCATATTTGCTTCAGCAATACCGCATTGGATAAACCGCTCAGGGTTTTCTTTGATAAAAGTATCAATTTTCAATGAACCCACTAAATCGGCACATAGTGTTACGACATTAGGGTTTGTACGACCAAGCTCGGTCATGCCCGCTCCGAATCCTGAGCGTGTATCTTTTTTCTCGGTAAATGGATATTTTGTCATTTTAATAATATCGTTTATCAAACAATTTAAAGCAAATGTTCGATTTGGGAGTTTTGCTTAAATATCTTAAAAATTATTTTTAATTGACTTAATAATCGCCCAATGTCTCAGGCAATTGAGCCAAAGCTGCAGCCAATTGCTCGTCGTTAGGAGCTACTCCATGCCATTTGTGGCTTCCCATCATAAAGTCAACTCCAGCACCCATTTCAGTTTTTAACAAAATCATTACTGGTTGACCTTTGCCCAATAAACGTTTTGCTTTACGCAAACCAGTTACCACTTGCTCCATGTCGTTACCATCTTTGATTTCCATGACGTTCCAGCCAAATGCTTTGTACTTAGTTTTCAAATCGCGGTTTGACATCACCTTTTCGGTCGGGCCATCAATTTGTTGGCCGTTTAAGTCGATGATTCCAACCAAATTATCTAGTTTGTGGTGTGGAGCTGCTTGTGCTGCTTCCCAAACTTGTCCTTCTTGCTGTTCACCATCGCCCATTAAGCAATAAACAGTAGTTTTTTCACCGTTCAGACGCTTTGCTAATGCTGCACCAATTGCTACTGACATTCCTTGTCCGAGTGAACCAGAGGCAATACGGATACCCGGAAGATGTTCATGTGTTGTCGGATGACCTTGCAATCTTGAATTTATTTTACGGAAAGTAGCCAATTCTGCTTTGTCGAAATAACCTCTATGAGCCAATACGCTATAAAAAACTGGCGAGATGTGACCATTTGAAAGGAAAAATAAATCTTCGTTTGTGGCGTCCATATTAAAGGTAAGGAAGCCGCCTTTACCTTTACGGTTGTTGATTTTCATTTGTTGGAAATAAAGTCCAACAATTACATCAGTACAACCTAATGAACCACCAGGGTGACCTGATTGACAGCCATGAACCATTCTAACGATGTCTCGACGAACCTGCGAAGCGATGTCTTGTAATTCTTTGGTTTGCATTTAAAAATAATTATTAAGTGTCAAATAT
>JAFEIL010000300.1 GCA_017495105.1 Emticicia sp.
ACATTACATGCAGGATTGATTTTTTCATTATTGTTTTGTTTTTTGGGGCGATTAAAACTAATAACTTAATTATCAGGATTTTATTGTTTTTATTCTAAAATTGCAGCAATTCCTGGCAATGTTCTGCCTTCTAACATTTCTAACATTGCGCCTCCGCCTGTTGACACATAACTCATTTTTGGTTCTAACCCAAATTGCTTCACTGCGGCAACACTATCACCTCCACCAACTAACGAAAAAGCGCCATTTGCTGTAGATTCTGCAATATATTCGCCTAAAGCAATTGTTCCTTTTGAAAAATTATCCATTTCAAAAACACCTAATGGTCCGTTCCAAAGTATCGTTTTTGAATCTAAAATAATACGTCTAAAAATAGCTAATGATTTTGGCCCGGCATCTAATCCTTGCCAACCATCAGGAATCTGATTTACATCAACTATTTGCGTGTTTGCGTTATTAGAAAAGGCATCGGCTGCCACAACATCAACTGGAATATGAATTTGAACGCCTTTTGCTTTAGCTTGTTTTAAAATTTCGATGGCCAAATCTAATTTATCATCTTCACAAATAGAATCACCAATCTTTCCGCCTAAAGCTTTTACAAACGTAAAGGTCATTCCGCCACCAATAATCATGTGGTTTACTTTGTCTAAAATATTTTCAATTACTGTTATTTTTGAAGAAACTTTACTACCTCCTAAAATAGCAACTACTGGTTTTTCTGAATTTTTTAATACTTTTTCAATGCTTTCAATTTCTTTAGCCAATAAATAACCAAAACATTTTGCACCTTGAAAAAATTGAGCAATAATTGTTGTGGAAGCATGAGCTCTATGCGCTGTTCCAAAAGCATCATTTACATAAATATCGCCTAAGGCAGCTAGTTTTTTTGAAAATGCTACATCACCCTTTTCTTCTTCAGGATAAAAACGCAAGTTTTCTAACAATAAAATTTCGCCAGGCTGCAAGTTTTTAGCCGCAGTTTCTGCCGTTTCGCCAATACAATCTGAAGCAAAATGAACTTTTTGACCTAGAATTTCTTCGGTTTTAGCAACAATGTGTTGCAACGAATAGTTAGATTCAACACCTTTTGGTCTTCCCAAGTGACTCATTAAAATAACACTTCCCCCGTCTTTCAATATTTTATCAATGGTAGGTTTTGCAGCTTCAATTCGAGTGGCATCGGTTACTTTAAAATTTTCGTCTAAAGGAACATTAAAATCTACTCTAATAATGGCTTTTTTGTTATTGAAATTGAAGTCGTTAAGTGTTTTCATTTTATTGGTTTTATTGTTTCGAAGAATGCAAATATAAATTATTGTATTCTAAATCTTTGTACGAATAATGATATTTAGTAATTTTTTAAAACTTTCCTATTTTGATTTTTTACATGGATTCGTTTACAATTCAGGAAATTTTGATTAGGTTTGTTGTATGCTTTTTAAGGAAATTTTAGGTCAAGATCACATTAAAAACCATCTCACAAAAAGTGCTGAGGCAGGAAGAATTCCGCATGCTCAATTGTTTGTGGGTCCCGAGGGTTCTGGCACGTTACCAATGGCAATTGCCTATGCGCAATATATTTTGTGTGGCAATGTTGGTGGCGAAAATAGTGGCGATAACACCGTTTGTAATCTAAAATTTGAACATTTTTCACATCCCGATTTACACTTTGTATTTCCGGTTGCTACTACTGATGATGTAAAAAGTCACCCCGTGAGTGATCATTTTATGGTAGAATGGCGCCAATTTTTAACCGAGTCACCCTATGGGGGTTTATTTGATTGGTTACGAAATTTAGGCATTCAAAATAAACAAGGATTAATTAGTGTTGATGAAGCTACAGAAATCAATAAAAAATTAGCTTTAAAGGCCTACGAAGGTGGGTACAAAGTAATGATTATTTGGATGGCCGATAAAATGAATGGCCCATCGGCAAATAAATTGCTAAAACTACTCGAAGAACCGCCTCCTAAAACGGTTTTTATATTAATTTCTGAAAACACGAGCGATATGTTGCAAACGATTTTATCGCGTTGTCAAGTAATTGATTTTATTGGCTTAAGCGAAAGTGTTATTGCTGAAGCATTAGTTTCACGTGAAAATTGCGATCCACAAGTGGCTAAAAAAATTGCACATCAAAGCGAAGGAAATTACAATAAAGCAGTACATATTCTTAGAAAAGAAGACGATGAATTTCCGTTTGACGAATGGTTTGTAGAGTGGGTGAGAAGCGCTTTTAGAGCAAAAGGTAATGCTGCTGCTATAAACGATTTAATTGCTTGGAGTGAAAATATTGCTGCTACCGGAAGAGAAACGCAAAAACAATTTTTACACTATTGCATACACTTCTTTAGACAAGCTTTGTTGCTTAATTACCAGGCAAACGATTTGGTTTTCTTGGAAACAAACGTGCCTAAATTTGAATTGGAAAAATTTGCTCCGTTTGTAAATGGTGCAAATATTAACGATATTTACAAAGAATTAGAAGATGCTATTTACCACATTGAAAGAAATGGAAATAGTAAAATTATTTTAACTGATTTATCTATAAAATTAACTCGATTAATTCATAAAAACACTTAATTATGACAGATGCTGCACCTATTTTAGTCTTGGCCTTATTAGCAATTACTTTTTTACAGTCTGGTTATGATAAAATTAAAGACTGGAAAGGAAACGTTGAATGGCTAAAAAGTCATTTTGCAACTACCGTTTTAGCCAAACAAGTTCCACAAGCATTAATGATTATTCTACTTTTAGAAATTGTCGCTGGTGTTTTATGCGTTTCTGGAATCATTCAGCTATTTGTGCAACAACCCGTTACAAAAGGGTTGGGATATTAT
>JAFEIL010000177.1 GCA_017495105.1 Emticicia sp.
ATCTTATACAGGTATTGTTCGCCATACAAGTATTGAAGATGCAAAAATGTTATTTAGAGTAAATACACTTTCATTGAGCGTTTTGTTATTATTTTATGTAATCTCTTGGGGAGGAAAAATAAATACTTTTTTTCATTTGCCACTTTCTATATTAGTCATTGATTATTTCGTTTCTTCATTCACCCTCATTTTTAGTCGTTTATTAGTAAAAAGCATTTATGAAAAAATCTTAGGTTCATTTAAAACGAATGTTAGGGTAATCATTTATGGGGCAGGATATCTTGGTTTAATGGTGAAGCATACCTTAATGAAAGACAAAAAAAAGAAATATGAGATTCTCTGCTTTGTGGATGATAATCCTCAAAAAATTAATAAGACAATAGAAGGAGTAAAGGTAATTTCAAGAAAGGAAGCAATTAATAATTATATTAAAGAATACAAAGGGGCAGCCGTTGAGGTGATTTTTGCTATTCAAGCGATTTCTCCAATTAAAAAAACAAAAATAGTCGAAGAGTTCTTGGCACATGAAGTGACAATAAAAACCGTCCCTCCTATTAGTCAATGGATGGATGGGCAATTGGATATTAATCAGATTCAACACATCAAGATTGAAGATTTACTGGAGAGAGAGGCTATTTCAATCAATAATAGATTAGTTAAACAGTTTATTACAGACAAAAAAGTATTAGTTACTGGTGCAGCAGGCTCTATTGGTAGTGAATTAGTGCGACAATTAATTAAGTTTTCGCCCAATAAGTTAATATTGATTGACCAAGCCGAATCGGCTTTATATGATTTAGAAACCGAATTAATACGGATGGATAGTGGTGGGGTTTTACCAAATATAAGGGTAGATGTATTGGACGTTACTAATGAAAAAATAATAGAAAAATTATTTAAAGAAGAGCTCCCTCAAGTAGTTTTTCATGCTGCCGCATACAAGCATGTACCTCTGATGGAAAAAAATCCATATAATGCTGTTAATGTAAATGTATTTGGTACCAAGAATGTAGCGAAACTTGCATCTAAATACGGCGTTGAGAAATTTGTAATGGTATCAACTGATAAGGCCGTAAATCCTACTAACGTAATGGGTGCATCCAAGCGTTTGGCAGAAATGTATGTGCAAGGCTTGAATAGTTATCATGGGAATAGTACTCGGTTTATCATTACTCGATTTGGCAACGTATTGGGTTCAAATGGTTCGGTGATTCCGCTATTCAAAAAGCAAATTGAAGTAGGTGGGCCGTTAACAGTTACTCACCCAGATATTATTCGCTATTTTATGACTATTCCCGAAGCGTGCCAACTTGTTTTGGAAGCAGGAACTATGGGAAAAGGCGGAGAAGTGTATGTATTTGATATGGGGGAGCCAGTAAAAATTGTTGATTTAGCTATAAAAGTGGTGCAATTATCTGGTTTGGTTTTGGATAGAGATATTAAGATTGTATTTACGGGATTGCGTCCTGGGGAGAAATTATTTGAAGAACTTCTACATAGTAGCGAGAATACAATTCCTACCTATCACAATAAAATTATGATTGCAAAAGTTGTTGCAGAGGATTTTGATACGCTATCAACAGAGTTTCAAAAATTAGAAACAATCATTTCAAAGATGGATAATATTGAGATAGTTAAGGCACTCAAGAAACTTATTCCCGAATATGTCAGCAATAACTCTATATATCAAGAATTAGACAAATTAGAAAGTACGCATGAGTTGCAAGCCAATGCCTAAATTAGATTTAAACAAAGCATCTGAATCATAAGATATTTGAGAAGATACGCTATTTTTCTTATAATAAAATTGTACACTTTGAAATATAGAAGTTTGATTAAACTTTTTCGCTACACCATATACTTGATTGCTCGTATTTGAGAATTTTGTTATAAAAGAAACTTCTTTTATACGATAGTAAGCCCCTAAAAAAACACCGGAAAGTCTATTGACTACCATATATGTTGCCGGCAAAGATTTAGAAATAGAAACATAATTGGGTGAAAATACTTCTTTTTGAACATTTCTTAAAGGCACTATTAATGGTGTTCCAATGGTGTTGCCTCTGTAAATCCACTGATAAAAGGTATTATTGAAATAACTGTCGCCACCTCTAATTTGTGGAATAGTACTTCCACTTCCTGCTGGCCCTCCTTGACTTCTTGAATCGAAATACTCAAAGGTGAGTTTTATTAGACCAATATTTATATTTTTTCTTTTATATGAAACGCCTAATAGTCCATCGGTGATATTGCCCAAATAGAACAACGAACCATCTTCATAAAAGCTTTGACGGTAAATAAATAAATCAAATTTATTGAAACTAATTTCTGTGGCAATATCAATACTGCCCAAATGATTGCCCGAACGATTCCAAGCATCATTGATAGGAATGCCATCTTTTGATATACCGTCTCCTTTTCGATTGAGAGAAACCCCCGATATAACATTCAAATAAGAACTGAAATCATTTCCATAATTAGTAATGAGTTTACCTGTCTGACTTTCAATATATGGTTTAGGAGGTTTTCCTCCCCATTGTACTTGATGATTAAACCCTGCATACATCTTAACTCTCCAATTTGGTTTTCCGATTCTTCCGTATAGATATTTTTGATGTAAAAAGAAGTTTTTAGTAGAATCACTGCTTCCAAACCAACCGTGAGCATAAGAGCCTTTTATAGAGATTATGCCATGGCCAAGAATTGAAACATAATTAGGAATAGAAATTTGGAGTTTAGGCATTGGTAAGGCGTTGCCGGACCAAATATAGGAGCCTGATGTAAGTGTGCTATCAACCAAGCCTACAACTTCTTTCCTACGGCCTCCATAAAGCTCAAATGCTCCATAACGCACTTTCAAGTAGGCTTCTGGTAGGATAATTTGGTTAACCTTACCAACATTGACAACGGTACTTAATCCGTAGCCGTAACTAAATCTTTTTTGTTTGTTTTGCTCATTTTTTGTAGAATCGTATTCTTTGTGAGCAGCTCCTCTGAGTGTTAAGAATTGTGATTCTAAAGGAATGATTCCATATTGATTAGAGCGTAATAAAAAGGGATTTTGACCTGATGTAGAGGTATATATGCCAGATTCGAGTTCGTAGCGGATGTTTTTAGTAAGGCTTTGTGCGATACAAACATTAAAGGTTAAAATACCCCAAAAAAGATTGAAAAATGATTTTTTTGAGATAATATAGTGCTGCTGCATAAAATTAGAGAGTTATCAAGTTCCCAAAGATAAAACATATTTATGCCATTACCATTTTTTTAGCACAGAAACAGAAACACCACTACTATTTCTCAACTTTTTTCCGTAATCGCCTGCAATTGAGAATTTAATTTGATATTCCTGTCTCAGAAAAAAATCAGTGTACGCAAGAAAAGAGAATTGATTGATAGGAGTGGCTTGACGATATAAAGAATAATTTGTTTTTAAACCGTAATTATATTTTTTGAGCTTTCCTTCCATTGCTAAATAAATGCTTTTAACTTGATTGAAACTGCTCGCAGGAGTAGTAGAATCATAAATGGTATTATTGTGTCTATCTAGCATTAAAGGTGACCCAATTATGTTTTGATTATAACGCCAGCCATCTTGGTATTGACCATGTTGAAAGTAGCCATGAGATTCCCCAAAATGCCTATCTTGAATATTTAATAGTCGAGCAATACCCGAGCGGTATGTACCTTGATTATAACTGTGGAAACCCTCTATGGTAATTTTATTTACTATAAAAACAGGCTTTTTGAATTTTATAGCTATACCATATAGGCCATCATCGGCATTAACTAAACTCGAAAAAAGACTACCTAAATCATAAGGCAATTGCCGATAAAATAGAATATTGAATTTGGTTAGTTTTAATTCGCCTGCGAAATCGACACTACCTAACTGATTTCCACCATAGTTCTCACCATCATATCTTAATTTAATTTTAGGTGGGAATGCTTTTCTGATAAAAGGTAATGGAAAAGCAATGCTCATAAAGGCATTAAAATCAGATGGTAGATATCCATTCTGAGAACCATAATTATCGTTTACCAATAGTGGAGCATAACCTCCCCATTGTACTTGGCTATTGAACCCACTGTAAAGATTTATTTTCCAGTGGGGTTTGCCTATTCGCCCATACAACGACTTTTGATGTAAATAGTATTTTTTTACGTATGTCTGATTTCCAAACCATCCATGAGCAAAATTGCCTTTTATTGATAGCAAGCCATGCCCTAAAATATTCGTATAATTGGGGATGGAAATCTGAATTTTAGGCATTGGTAGAGAATTGCCTGACCAAATATATGAACCAGAAGTTAGCAGCGTATCAACCAGCCCTATCATCTCTTTTCCACGTCCAGCATAAATCTCAAATGCACTATAGCGAACTTTAAAATAAGCTTCTGGGAGTAAAATTTGACTAATGTTTCCGATATTTACAACTGCATTCAAACCATAACCATAGCCAAATTTTCTTGTTCTCTCCTTTATTTTGGTTGAATCATAGTCTTTATGAGCCGCAACATTAAGCGATAAAAGAGGAGGAGAAGTAGGTATAGTTCCGTATTGATTTGAGCGAAGCCAAAAGGGGGTTATATTGGAAGTAGATAGATAAGTGCCAATTTCTGCCTGATATTTAATATTGGAGAAGAAGTCTTGGGAATATGCAGTGTTGACATAAATTACAAAGAATATCGTCAACAAAAGACTGTTTCGTGTCATATTTTTGTTTATCTAATAAGCAATAGTTTACCAGTTTTATTTACTTCGTTGCCATCATTATCTTTGGCATAGATTTTATAGGTATAGGAATCGGCTGGTACAGGGCTATTCTGGAAAGTACCATTCCAATTCATATTTATATCATTGGAGTTAAAAACTGCGTTTCCCCAACGATTATAAATCTGTATTTCAAAATCTACAATACGTTTAACACTCCCCTTGATCAATAACTCGTCATTAAAATTGTCATTATTTGGAGTAAAAGTATTTGGCAAAAATAACTTAACTGCAATTGGAATAGTGTAAATATTTGAAAAACTTTCTTTGCCATCAGCTGATATCGTTTTTATTTGAAATTTAGCTTCTTCGTCAAATTTATCGAGAATAGGTATAAATGTAGTTACAGAGGCTGTTTTTGTCGCCTCTATCGTGGCTACATTTGTTTGTTCGTTATAACTTAAAACTTCAAACTCTTTGATAACAGTGCTTCCAAATGGTGAATTGTTAGTCCATTCCAAATTACGGGCAGTATTTTCATTGAGTAAAATAGAACAAAAAGCAGGTGAATAGTCCGATTCACTACCACATTTATCTACAAATGATACTTTGTAGCAATATGATTTTTCGGAAGCGTTAATTCCAGCGTCTAAAAATGGTCTAATGGTATTAGTGCTGTCAATTTTTTTAGGAAGAGGCTCTTCAATGCGATAGAGCCGATATAATTTCCTATCAATATCCCATGAACTATTATACATGAACGTAAATTGAACATTATTTGCAGCGTTTACACTTACTAAACCATCAGTTAAGGCTGGAGGATGAATATCTTTACGATCAACACATTGTTTTTGACTCACAGTTGCTGTTTCGATATAATTTGCACCAGTATAGCCAGCATAAGAAACAATAACATTGGATGAAAGTGTATAGCAGTATTTTATATTACAATCTGCGGTATTATCAATGTAAGGGCTATTTACATTATTAAAAGTAGCTTTGTTACCACCGCTTTCCTCTCGAATTATTTGGGTATTCACTTGATTAACAAAGGTAAAAACACCTGTATTTTGTGTTTTTCCTGTTGGGGGTGTTTGCCAAGTCAGTTGGTATTTGTCTTTAATTGGTTTTAGCGTAAATGGAATGGAACAAATTTCGTTAGAAAACTCATAACAACCCGATTGTCCAATCCTACCGACAGAAAAGCATTGGCTTTTTTGTGGATCAGGAATCGAAACTTTGAAAGAACCAGCTTTAACTTTAGGCATCGAATTATTAGGTGCGTTTCCATTCTGATCAATTGAACGACTTGAGAGAAAGTAGTCCGCATCAGGGTTTCCTGCCAAAGTAATAGTGGCCTCTTTTCCATCTTCACTCAGCTCAACTTTTTCTATACGAGGAAACATTTCCCCTCTATCCATTTTTACTGTAATGGGTAGGGCAGTTGGACAATTATTGGGTGTATTATATAGGCCTTCAACCAAGACATTTTGAGTGGCCGATGGACCAAAGGTTTTTTTTACTGAATATGGCAAAACAGTTCCCAAAGGTATATTGTCTGTACTACCATCACTCCATTTAATTCTATAAGAATCAAAATTATTGATGGGAGAGTTTCTTATTGTTAGTGTAATTCTCGTATTATCACATGCTTCATAACTTATGTCAGGTTTATTATTTTCCCTCACATAAACCACATCACAATAATACATATCCTTTCCATTCTTCTTGCCATATTGAAGAACTGTATATTGCCCAGAAGCAAGAAAAGCGTAGTCGAGATTGGTTTGAGAGGTAATACTTGAAAGTTGAGAAGCTGCCTGACCAAAATAGCCAAAAATATATTTTACATCAGTTCCGCCAGAATTGTCTTTGAGTTTCACAGTCTGCCCAATACAAACCGTTGAAGGCCCATCAAAAGTAAATCCGCCTTTTTCGATGCCTGTTGTGATATTGCAAACATTTTGTGCGAAAACAGTTATTGAAAATAAAAGCAGAAAACTAATTTTGAAAAGCTGATTCATAATATGGGTAGTAGGCCTATTTTTATTACAAATTTGCATATAAATAACTTATTCTCTGAAGATTATTTCTGAATTTATATTGTTTTTTTATTTAAAGGTTTAAAGTTTTGATAGAAGATTCAAGATACGAGATTTGAGATTTTTTTTATAATAGGTTTAGACTCTGAAAACTCTTGCTTAGAATAGCGTTATCATTGGTTTTGAGCCAATCCTGTAAAAGTGAAGCATAGATTTGTCTGAAATCAATCGAAAATTTCAAATCTCCATCGTCTAAATCTGTCAGATTGGGTGCTTCGTTTAGTACTTTCGGTCGTTTTAGATTTTCGCTTATCAAAAATACGTTATTGGCTGTACCGTGGTCGGTTCCACCGCTGGCATTTTGTTTGACTCTTCGCCCAAATTCCGAAAATGTCATGATGGCTACATCTTTAAATTTATTGTTTTTCTTCAAATCATTTACAAAAACACTAAGCGAATCTGCATAGTTTTTCAATAGTCTCTCCTGCTGATTTACTTGATTAAAGTGCGTGTCAAAACCTGAAATGCTTACATAATAAATATTAGTTGGCATTCCAGAAACTATCAGTTCGGAAATTGTTTTTAGGCGTTGACCCAACTCTCCTTGTGGATATTGGTTGGTACTTTTATAAATCTTTTGGGCGGCATGCTGCTTTGTATGTAAAAACTCAGCCGATGAGGCTGTTTCTGCTAAGGTTTTATACAAATAAGCTACATTGTCATGCTCATTAAATGCCTTGTTTTGGGCAACTTTATTGATAAAATTGGCACTTACTTGTTTGTATAATTTTTCGGGGTCTTGTACCGAAAGAGCCTTTACTTTTGCTCCTTTCATCGAAAGGCTCAGCGTATCATCAATTTCTAAGGCTTGATAGGGAACACAATTTCCTACACATTTGGCATCTAAATATCGTCCAATCCAGCCGGTATTTAGATATTCGGTCGATTCGCTAGCGGTTTGCCAAATATCCATCGAACGAAAATGTGAACGGTCAGGATTTGGATAACCTACATTATTGATAATATTCACCAAGCCATTGTCATACAAGCCTCTCAGCGACTCCATCGCAGGGTTTAAGCCAACTTCATCATTAAGTTTTAAGACTTTTTCGCTCGGAATGGCAATATTTGGGCGGGCTTTATAGTAAATGTCATTGCGGTAAGGCACAACAGTATTTAAGCCATCATTTCCGCCCGAAAGCTGAATGATTACTAAGGTTTTATCAGTAGATTGGTTCTGACCTAAATTTTGTTTTTCAAATGCTTTCAAAAAATTAGGTATCATCATGCCACCAACGGTAGCAAAGGCTGATTTTTCTATAAATGCTCTTCGTGATTGCATAATTTTGAATGTTTTTAAATTTCCCTCGCTTGGTCTTTCAGATTGGGGGTATATTATTTTTGAAGTAAAATCAACAAACTTGATATTCGGGCATCATCATCAATGCGATTGCCATTTGTTTGATGTTTTCCTCTTTTGAATTGTTCTGAAATTTGCTTGCCAAGTTTTGAGTAAATTGTTCATTGACAGGTACTTGTAATAGATATTGGCTTATTTCACCAAGAAGGTTTTTGTCTTTTTCTGAAAAACTCTTGCTGAAATCATTCCAATCGACGCTTGCTTTAAAACTTTGTTTCTTAGATTGATATTCTGTATTTACATCACCATCTTTTTTTGCCGAAATATTTCCGTCTTTCCCCAAAAATAACATGGCGGGTAATTGCATTCTAAAAAGCAAACTCGAACTATCAATCCAGTTTTTGCCGCCTGCCCAGCCCGCAACATTGGGCGGATAAAGTAAGACTTGTCCTAAAACTTTCTGGATAAATAAATTAGGTTGTTGGTTTTCAAAAGTTGCACCGAGCGTTCGTTTGATGCCCACCAACAACTCAACAGGTGATTTTATGTGCGAACCAATATTTTCTTGGTCATAAAACCAGTCGGCAGTGAAGATATTTTCGAGTAAATTGGCAATATCATAGTCGGATTTGTAGAAGAGTTTACTTAGCTCTGCTAGTCGTTTTTCGTTGCCACTGATAGTTTCGTTAACAAAGTATTTATAAATCTTGGTTGTTAGAAACTGTGCAGTTTCTTTTCGCTCCAAAATCATTTTAATGACGTCTTCTCCATTGAAATTGCCTGTTTTACCAAAAATCGTTTTTTGGTCATTATCGTGCTGAAATGCTCGAAAAACAAACCTTCCTTGTAAATCAAAATCCCAACCCGTGAAAGCACGTGCAACTTCTTTGATGTCTTTTTCAGAATAATTTCCTCGTCCAAGCGTAAAAAGCTCCATTAATTCACGAGCAAAATTTTCGTTGGGACTACGTTTCTTGTTTTGTTTATTATTCAGAAATTGTAGCATTGAAGGCTCTTTTGAAACCGCCATCAATAAATCTCCAAATTTTCCAAGGGCGTTTTTACGCAATGTATTCAAATAACTTTGTGAGAAAGCAGGATTTAAACTTCTCGAAACTAAATGCCCGTGCCAAAACAAAGCCATTTTTTCTCGTAAAACTCCTTTCGAAGTTGCCATTAAGTCAATCCAAGTGGTGTTGAGCGTGCCTTGTTGTTCTTTTTGGTCTTTCTGTAAATTTTTGAGCTTATTACCCACTTCCTCTTCCTTTTTCAATTCACGCATTTCTTGTAGTTTTCGAAATTCGGCAACGACCTCACGCATATCAACTATATCAATAGGTCGAAAATCTTCTGAATCTTGAAGCATTTTTTTGAAAATTTGTCGAGCCGATTGGCGGTGTGCAGATCTAACAACTGTATAAGGCTCACCGAAGCCTGCACGCCAATATAAATGTTGAATGTTTTTTTGTAGCATGACTTATATGTTTTTTCAATAGCCTTTGGATATGAAAAACTAGATAAAGGTTTAATATGGAAGATAATTATGTTCTTCAGAGGGTGAAAAATTTGTATCTTTGTACCCTTTAGTCTTAACAGGATTTTGAGGATTACTAAGATGAACATGATTTTTTTAGGAATTTTAATGATAAAAATTAATGCCATTTAGTCTTATACAGAATTTTGAGGATTACGATGATAGACATGGTTTTTTTATGGAATTTTAATGATTGAGAATTATTTTAAAATCATAAAATCGCTTAATCCTGTTTTATTATTTACTTTTGCACCCTTAATCATGATAGGATTTTAGAGATTATAAAATAGACACGATTTTCTTGAAAGAATTTTAATGATTAAAACTCAATCTTGAAATCATAAAATCGCTTAATCCTGTTTTATTTACTTACTTATGCACTACAAAGAATATAAATCAGTCAATTATGCCGCTATTGCCGACGAAGTTTTAGCTTTTTGGAAAGAAAATAAAATCTTTGAGCAATCTATTGAGGTACGTGAAGGTTCACCAACTTTTACATTTTTCGAGGGGCCTCCATCAGCGAATGGTACGCCTGGAATTCACCACGTAATGGCTCGTTCGATTAAAGATATTTTTTGTCGCTACAAAACGCTACGTGGTTTTCAAGTAAAACGCAAAGGTGGCTGGGATACGCACGGCTTACCCGTTGAGCTTCAAGTAGAAAAAGAACTCGGCATTACAAAAGAAGATATTGGTAAGAAAATTACGGTTGAAGAATATAACCAAAAATGTCGTGAAACGGTCATGCGTTTTACTGACCAATGGGACGATTTGACTGAGAAAATGGGTTATTGGGTTGACCTCGAAAATCCGTACATTACCTATAAAAACGAATACATCGAAAGTATTTGGCATTTATTGAAGGAATTTTACAAAAAAGGATTGCTTTATAAAGGCTATACGATTCAACCTTATTCGCCGGCAGCAGGAACAGGTCTAAGTTCGCACGAGCTAAATATGCCTGGCACCTACAAAGATGTAAAAGATACTTCTTTGACCGCCCAATTTAAGGTAATAGAAAATCAAAAGTCAAAATTCCTATTTGACCCTATTCAATCCCCCCCCTCTGGGGGCCGGGGGGCTTGGGGC
>JAFEIL010000156.1 GCA_017495105.1 Emticicia sp.
ATCACTTAGTTTATAATATCGTATTTTACGATAAAAATTTTATGCCGAAGGTGTTTTTTTGCCATTATTTCTACATTGAATTTAAATAAAATCGTTCTAAATATAAGAAACAATAATAATCAAACTTTTTGGCTAATCGGGTTTCTCTATAAACAAAGAGAAAAGATAGTTTCAAATTAAACAAATTTTCTTTCAATCATCAATCAAATCTAAAGCAACATTTTTCAAAATTTCATGTGTACCTTCAAAAATCGTTATTGTAATCTTTTTGGAAGATTTTTGGTACAAAATTGCTCGA
This sequence comes from Emticicia sp., assembly GCA_017495105.1. Taxonomy (GTDB): domain Bacteria; phylum Bacteroidota; class Bacteroidia; order Cytophagales; family Spirosomataceae; genus Emticicia. The sequence goes on from JAFEIL010000156.1 coordinate 299, forward strand.
TTATCAATGGTTTTTATAGGTTTTTTGACTGGAAAACTCTGCGTTTTGAGCATTGTTGAAGCATCATCGGACGACACATATCTAACATCGTTTGGTTCCTTTGTATCGATTAAAAGTTTGTTATAAAACTTGATAGACTGTGAAATTGGGACTGAACCCGTATAGCCATCATGAATACCCGCATAAATTTGTAAAACACTATTTTTACGCTTTTTTATGGGTGTTTCCCAAAATAGAGGTGAACGTTCTCTTGCTTTTTGGTCGTCGAATACTCCATTTGCATTTGTGCATTGAATGATTTCGATAGCATACTTATTCTTTCTTTCAACCGATTCTTCATGCCAAGTTGCTAAGTCAGAAATAGAAGACCACGCTGAAAATGCTCGAATATTGTGACGAGATTTCATATACATCGCCATCGTTGCATAACCTCCACCGCTGTTGCCAATGATATAAATATTTGTTTTATCAACTTTCATGTGCTTTAGAGCCCAATCAATGGCTTCGTCGATGTCATTAATGACAAATTCGCTACAACATGCTTTAAAATGATTGTTTACACCTCTAAAATTTGGTAAAATGTAATTCCAATTTTTAGAATGAGCTTGTTCGGCAAGTATTTCTTTTTGAGAATCAGCCGTATTGCTCCAAGAATGTAATTCAACTACCAAAGGTTTTGCTTCAGAAGAAGAGGATTTATCGTAATAAAAAACTTGTGTATTTTTATCTAAATTTGAATGAATACTATCTTTTTTTAGAAAGTTTGGGCGTTGGATTGATTGTGAATAAGTAAATCCTACTAACATCAGTGCAGCGACGGTCAAAAGTAGCTTTTTTATCATTTTGTTTTAGTTCTTGATGATTGGTGGCACTCGGTGCTTTGTTCCTTGTTCGTAAGCATAAACCAATTTTATTAGTGTTGGCTCGGCATACATCCTCCCCAGAAATTGAAGTCCGGCGGGTAAGTTACCCTTCGTGAAACCCATTGGAACTGTAAATGCTGGCTGACCCGTATGCGGGGCAATGATTTGGCTATTATCCCCGAAATATTCAACCCTTTTCAATTCCTCATTATATGTGTTGATTTTGGCGGGTTTATTATTCCAAGTTGGATAAATAATGGCATCCAATTTCAACTCATCCATCTTGTCTTCAATTGCCTTTCGAAACGCAATCCGTCGAGGAGAAGTATAAACATCTGGACAGTGGGGGTTTTGGATGGTAAGATTCGCCTTTACTCGGGCTTCGGCTGACTTCGATTTACTTCCTATCCTAACGATATCTTCCAGTGTTTTTATGCTGTCATTTTTGACATATTTAGCCAGATAAGCCTCCAAATCACCTTTGAAATCATAACATATTAAGTCTTTTCGGAGATTCGAGAAATCAGGAATAATAAGCGTGTCAATAATGATAGCTCCCATAGCTTTCATATCTAAGATTGATTTTTCAAATAAGGCTTTGACCTCCGGGTCTGCCATGCCTGTGCTGCCTGCAGCTAACCCTAAGGTACTTGGGGGATTCTCACAAAGTTCACGTAAAACGCCGATTCTTGCACCTTTTAGTCCATTTTTTTGAAGAAACTGTGTATAGTTTTGTGGAAGTTTTCCTTCTGAATACTTGGTGATGGGGTCATTTTGGTCATAGCCTACCATGATTTCTAATACCTTGGTAGCATCTTCGACGCTTCTACACATAGGCCCCACGACATCATTTCTGAAATTGAGAGGCACAATGTCAGCACGACTGATTAGGCCTATTGTGGTACGAAAGCCCACCAATGAATTATGAGAAGAAGGCCCACGGATAGAATTACCTGTATCAGTGCCAAGCCCGACTGTGCCAAAATTAGCTGCAATAGATGCTCCAGTTCCCCCGCTTGAACCGGCAGGAACATGCTCAACATTATAAGGATTAAGTGTCGCCCCATTCGTCGAACTGAAAGAATGCCAAGGGGTAAATGCCCATTCGGCCATGTTAGATTTGGCAATGATGATTGCACCTGCTTTCACCAATTTGTCAATGACAAAGGCATCGGCATCTGGAACAAAATCTTTCAAAGCCAATGCTCCCGCAGTGGTGGCGAGTCCTTTGGTATTGATGTTGTCTTTTACAATAATCGGAATACCGTGAAGCGGTCGTAATACCTTAGTTTTTTTATATTCTTCATCCAACGCTTTGGCAATGGCTAAAACATTAGGATTAATGGTTGAAATGGCATTGATTTTTTTGTCAAATTGATGAATAAGGTCTAAATAAGCTGTTACCAATTGCTGACTCGTAAATGTGCCATTTTTGTAGGATGAATGAACCTGAGAGATGGTTAATTCAGTGACATTAATAGGCTTTGTTACCTTCGTATTCTTTTTAGAATGAATATTTGGTTGAGAATAGACGCATCCTACCAACATGATAGCGGCGATAGTTAATAGGCGTGTTTTTATCATTTTATTGAGTATGAAAATATTCATATTTAAGTAAGCAAAATTTTGGTTTAATTTCTTATTTCAAACCATTTTACTGCATTTGTATAATAAATTTTGTTAATCATTTTTTTGGTATTTTTAGCTTAAAAAAGGCACTATTTACTTGTTTAACTTTCGTTTTCTGCTTGGTTGTCAAATATTTCGATTCTTCCAACCTGTGCTTAAAAGGCGTATTTTTGCTTGTTAAAAATTACCCGAAAAGTAAAGCTATTTTAACAGCAGATTTAACTCTTTTTCTCCGACGGTTAGCAATCCAGATTTGGGCAATCGAGGGGTCATTTTTCGCCAATTAGGTTCTTTGGCATAGATGGCCTTCAGCATAAGGGCTGCTTTTTGTACATTACCGCTGTTGGCTAAAGTAATAGCCGTCCAATATTGCATTTCCAAGTTTTTTGGAAACATTTTCATAGCGGTCTTGTATTCCTTCATTGCTAAGGTCATGTTATTGTTTTCAATGGCCAAATCACCGTTGTTCATGTGTTCGTATGCTCGATGGGTCTTTAATAATCTTTCCATTTCTATCAATGGAGTGGGGTTATCATCCACCCGTAAATCCACTAAGTGATTTTCATCCCACGGTTTACCGGTCGCTTTGCCTTTTACTACCAAAATCGCTGCCGATTGTTTGCCACGAATATCACCGCCTACCATTTGAGCTGCTTTTAGGGCTTCCAAAACTCGCTCGGCTAAAGGCAAGTCTATTTTCGCTTCAAATGCCTTTGCCATTGCGGTGGGGACTTTATCGTTGAGCATCATGTTCGATTGTACAGCGTAATTTTTTCCTTTCAAATCACCAGCAAAATCCACACAATTTTTGCCAGTAAAATTGGCAACATTTCCTTGAGCATCTATAATTCCTACTTGCCGAACTTCTTTACCAGAATCATCCGATAGCAGAATATCCAAGGCCTGTTGGGCAGTTTTTCCTTCTTTTAATAAAGCTAAACCTCTGATACCAAATGACTTGTTTGTAAATGATTGGGTTGCCACTGCCCCAACTCCCGCTTCTGCCCACGAAACTGATGTACCAACATTAAACCAATGACTTTGAACACCGACTGCAATTTCGCCCGTTTTTTCGTCTCGAGCCACAATCGAAAAAGTATGTGCCAAACCTTTGTCCTGCTTGAAAAATTGAGCATTTGCTTGGCAGAAAGTGAATATTAAAAAGGAAATAATGTAATTTTTCATTTTAATCAAATGGATGGTTTTTCAAATTCGTCATTTTATTTGCTTTCTTACTTCTTTTTCTCAGGAATCGATTCCATTAATAAAGAATATGCTTTGTTTAAAGCAATATCACCTGCTTTTGAGCCTTTGAAATGTCCAAGGCGAACTACAACTAAATCGTGCGAAGGAATAATCGTAACCGATTGTCCACCTGCCCCTAGCATCATATAAGCGTCTCTCGGAATAGGGCGAGCTCCATCACCATTTATCCAAAATAAACCGCCATAAATTGGCCTTCCATCAGCCACCCATGGTTCGGCGAGTGTACTAACAAACTTAGTGAAGCCTTCGGGTAAAATTCGTTCACCATTCCAAATGCCATCTTGTAAATATAAATTACCTAACCGAGACCAATCTCGCCCCGAAGCAAATTCGTAGCCTTGTGTCAAAAAGTTGCCAGAAGGGTCGGTTTCCATAATCATTGTACGTACTCCGATTTTATCGAACAAGGCTTCCTGTGGAAAAGTAAGATAGTTTCGTTTCAGTTTCTCTATACCTAAACGATTAAGATAATTTGTCAGAACTGGATCTGAGTTTCTGTATCGACCAACAGTATTTGGTAGCCATTGCTGAGGCAAATTAGCTGCATATTCAAATGAATTGCCAGCATCAGTATATAAATACAAATGGTCAGGATAACCTAAAGCAGGGTCAAAGTCAGGGTCTTGTGGAGCTCTGCAGTACAGCCCACTTGCCATGTGCATAATATCCATGATTCTAATTTTGGCTCGTGCATCACCTTTACCTTGCCATTCTGGAATAGGGGCAGGCTGATCTAATGTATATACGCCTTGACGAATAAGAATACCTAAAATTGTTGCGGAAAGACTTTTTCCCATTGACCAACTTTCTAAGGGGGTATCTTTAGTAATTCCCTCGCCGTAACGTTCAGCAATAATTCTTCCTTTGTATGTAACTACGAAAGCTGCTGTTTGAGCTTCTGAAGTTTCAAAAGCAGCATTGACTGCTTGATCAACTTTTGCCATATTAATTTCGGTAGGCATTGGCATGTCTGGCAATACATCTCCCATTGGCCATAGAGTTGATGTAGAATTTGGTAAATTACGTGGAACTTTTACAGGCTTATAATTAAGTGAAGTTTGCCCTTCGGGTAAAGTTACACAACCTTGGTCGCCTGTATAAATAGCAGTACGAGTAACCCCATTGGGGAGGCTAATAGAAACAGTTTTTTGTGCATAATCAATCACTGGTTTGCTTACTTTGGCTCGTTCGGCATAAGGGCTTGTAAAATAGCCTACATTTTCGGCTGCAAAGTCTGGCTTTAGTCCCGTAATGAAAACTGCCGAACACATAATTTTGGCAAAGCCAGATGTATTGTGTGAAAGGGCATCACCTGGCGGGGCTTTGTAAGTTGCCTTTTTTAGCTCAAGTTCAGTACCTCTTGCAATCAATTTACTACGAGAATCTTGAGCATGGGCATTTATATTACCAAAAGCAATTAGGGATAAGTTGATTACAATAGCTATTCGATTCATTTTAATGTTAGTTAGGGGTTATTTTTACAAAAAAATTCTTTTTCTAATTTAAAAATCTGTGAAGTAAATTAATAGCCGTCACCATTAAATAGTAGCCATACAATTTAAAGAATTGAATTTCGCATCCTGAGTTGGTCTAATGTTTTGATTCTAAATAATGTTGTTTCAACATATCTTCTCCAAAATCATTGCCCTTTTCACGCAAAATAGCGTGAATATGGTTGCCATCATTTTGAAAACCTACGTTGTCGTATTCAATCAAAAAATTAGGGCCGTTGATAAGGTAATAATGTGGTTTGTTATTTTCGAGGCTACCAACCCAAGCAAAATACACCTTCTCAATACCCGATTTCATGATTTTATCAAATAGTTGATGAGCTTTTTCGTGTTCAAAATTATGGGTATATTCTTGAATCAACATTTTGAAAATTGCTTTTTGAGTTTCGTTAAATTCCTTCGCAGCTATACCGTAATAACTTGTAATGCGTTGATTGGCCTGCGGAGAAGTGATAATGTCTTTTGGAACAGCTTGTTGGAGGACAGCCACAGATTTTTGTGCATCAGTAAAAGTATTGATGAGCAGAAAACCATAGTCTTCTTCTTTGCTTAAAACTCTTAAACCTGCATATTTCCCAAACTTTACTTCCGAAGGGTCAGTACCAATAAAGTAGGGCGACATAGAAATGTTTTTACCATCAGAAGTAAGACTTATTGCTATATGATGTCCTCCAAAGTTCAACCCCCAAGCGGCTTTTGTGTCAGGTTTTCCCCAAATCGAAATATAATAATTGCCATAAGCCCATTTGAAGTTTTGCATTTGGGTTAGTGTTTTTTGGTCAATTTTTTTTTCATCAAACATCGTTTGATATAGTGCATTCAAAATATCGTCTAAAGCCATGATACTGGTAGTTTTCAAATACCCTTGCGAACTGAACATGGCTGAAAGTACTCGATGAAATGCCAAACGACTCTGGTCAGAAAGTGAGCCATAAGCAATACCTGGGCGAGGTACTAAACCTACAGGTAAATTAGTCCATTTGAATCGGAGTGGGTCGTTAAAGTCATATACCGTCTTACTTACTTCCTCAGAATTGAGCGTATTGAGAAATGAATTGGTAGAGGCGATAAGTGTTTGATTGGCTTGTGAAAAGACATTGATAGTCCCACAAACGCACAAGAAGAGCGTAAGTAGTAGTTTTTTCATGGTTTGAGGGTTTAAACGATTGAATTAGATGGATAATCGCTTGTCAAATATAAGCGAGTTTTTTGTATTTTGATAAGTTTTCATCAAAATGATTTTAGTGGAAATTAGTAGTAGAAAGTAGCTACATGCTTTTTTTTTAATTAACAGCAAGTTAAGCTTTTCGTTGAATTCTTCTATGCTGAATTTAACCTAAAAAACGTTTTATATTGTTTGTTAATGTTTGGATACTGCAAACAATTATATTAGTCTTAAGCAAGTAATCATCAGCCTTAGGTGTTACTACTAATAATGGTGGATTGTTTAAATCTTGGAGAGCAATGGTCGTGCCTTTGCTGAGAGAAGGTGAATTGCTCAATTTGATTTCGATTGCTAATTTTATTTGTAGGTCTTCTTCAATCACCAAGTCTAATTCTGCACCATCGGCAGTTCTGTAGAAAAATGGAATTTGTTGATAATTTAATAATGAAATAATCTGTTCAATCACATATCCTTCCCATGAGCCACCTGCTACAATGTGTCCAATTAAACCATCATAACTGTGAATAGATAGCAAATGATGCACTAGTCCACTATCTCGAACGTAGATTTTGGGACTTTTGGTAAGTCTTTTTCCAATATTTGTAAAATAGGGCTGTATTCTACGAATGAGAAAAGACTGTTCAAAAAAATCTAAATAAGTGCTAATCAGATTAGTACGTATTCCTAAAGAGTTTGCCAACATGGTTTGATTGAGCAAATTTCCTTGAATACTTGCAATCATCATCATTAATCTACGAAGTTGAATCGGAGATGCTGATAGACCTAATTGTGGCAAATCACGTTCTATGTAGCTACGAACAAAATCTTCAAACCATTTTTGTTGTTGCTCAAAAGTAGGAGCTAAATAAGCACTTGGAAAACCACCCCAAAGCCAATGTTTGGTATAGTCAGAATCGAGAGTAAGTTCTCTAAATAGTAAAGGTGTCATTTCAAAATATGAAATTCGACCTGTTAGCGATTCAGAGGTATTTTTTAGTAAAACAAAGGAAGCTGAACCCAATAAAATAAAGCGTGCAGGAACTCTATTTTGGTCGATAAGACTTCTAATATCTGGAAAAATTTCAGGTAAACGTTGAATCTCATCCAAAATGACTATCTGGTCTTGCATTGTTTCTAAAAATGCCAAACGGTCATGCTGGAATTTTGATAAATCGCTGCTACGCTCTAAGTCAAAATAGATAGAAGGTTTAGACAATTTACCCTGTAATTGCTTCACAAACGTAGTTTTTCCTACTTGGCGTGGGCCTAATATTGCTACCGATGGCTGAAAACTAAGACCAAATATGACTTGATTTTCAATAATACGTTGAATCATATATTAAAATTATTCCCGCAAATATATCAAAAAAAAGTATAAATGCGGGAATAAGTATTTTAATTCTACCAAACAATCACCATTTTCTGACCAGCATCCAATGAAATTGTTTTGGTTTTACTACCCGAAATCAAGGTGGTTTTTCCACCTTTTTTTGAAGAAATTATAAGTTTTTTGAGTGTTTTGCCACTCCATTCCATTGAAACTTCAAATCCACCTCTTGCACAAATACCTTTTACTGAGCCACTTTCCCAAACATCGGGTAGGGCAGGGAGTAATCGAATCTCCTGTTCGTCAGACTGCAACAACATTTCCGCAACGGCTGCTGCTCCGCCAAAATTTCCATCAATTTGAAAAGGCGGGTGAGCGTCAAAAAGATTTGGGTATGTTCCGCCACCACGAGCGTAGTTTGTTTTTACTCCATCGGGTTCTACATAATGCAGGAGTTCTCGATACATCTTGTAGGCATGATTACCATCCCAAAGCCTTGCCCAAAGATTAATTCTCCATCCTTTGCTCCAACCTGTGGTTTCATCGCCTTTTATTTCGAGCGTTTTGCGACAAGCATCGGCCAAAGTAGGTGTTTTTAAAGGCGAAATATGGTTTCCTGGGAAAAGTCCAAACAAATGCGATTGGTGGCGATGCTGTGGTTCGGCATCTTCCCAATCATAATACCATTCTTGCAGATTTCCTTTTTTGCCGATTTGGTACGGGTAAAGTTTTGCCAAAGCCGTTTCGAGTTTTACTCTGAATTCGGCATCAGCATTTAATATTTTCGATGCTTTGATAGTTTGTTCAAAACATTCACGAATCATGGCTAAATCGGCTGTTCCACCGTACATAGTTGCTCCTTTGTAGCCATCGGGAGCGATGTAAATGTTTTCGGGAGAGGTTGATGGTGAAGTAATTAGCTTTCTATCAGGTGACGCTTCGCTTTTATCTTCAACCAACCATTCTAAACAAAATTGTGCTGCACCTTGCATGAGCGGATATGCTTCATTTTTCAAGAAATTCTTGTCTTTCGTAAATACATAATGTTCCCAAAGATGCGTACTAAGCCATGCACCACCCATATTCCAATTTGCCCAACCTGGGTCGCCTTGTCCAAAATCACCAACAGGATTACTCATTGCCCAAATATCCGAATTATGAGCAACTGCCCAACCATTTACACCATAAAATGTTTTAGCTGTAATTTTGCCAGTAACGGCTAAATTTTTGATGAAACTAAGCAAAGGTGCATGCATTTCGCTCAAATTAGTGTTTTCGGCAAGCCAATAATTCTCTTCAGCGTTGATATTAGTTGTATAGTTACTACTCCATGGTGGACGCATATATGGATTCCAAATCCCTTGTAAATTGGCGGGTACGCCTATTGTGCGAGAGCTACTAATGAGTAAATATCGACCATACTGAAAATATAAAATTTCCAAGTTTTTGTCTTCTTCGCCTTTGGCGTAGCGTCTTAATCTTTCATCGGTTGGCAGATTTGGAGCAGCGGTTTTTCCTAAGTCTAAACTTACACGATTGAAAAACTTTTGATAGTCAAGTAAATGAGCTTGTTTGATTTGAGCGAAAGTTTTACCAAAGGCTTTCGTTAGATTTGTGGAGGCATTCGCTTGATTATTAAGTCCTTGTATAGCGGGATTTTTATCGAAACCATTAAAACTTGTAGCAATCGAAACATAAATAATCGCTTCAGTTGCTCCTTTTACTCCCAAAGTACTATCGGTATTTACGATTGTGCCATCAGTATTTTTAATTTTTACCAAAGTTGTAAAACGTGTACCTTTGGTTTCATCGAAAATAACAGGATTATCACTTTTTCTATAATTTGGTTCGGCATGAATAGGAGCGTAGCCGTTTATCTGTAGCGTTTGCTTAGACGTGGAAATTTTGTATTTCAATAAACTATTAAATTTTACATCGAATGTCAGACCACCTTTTTTGCTACTTGTTAGTTTCAACGCCATGATTTGGTCGGGGTGCGATACAAAATACTCACGAGTATATTTAACACCGTTAATTTCGTAAGTTACTTTTGAAATTGCCTTTGAAATATCCAACTCACGATAATAATTTGTGTGGTTAGTCGAATTTGCGTGACTAATAAACATTGTTCCAAGCGGTGCATAAGACTCCGAAAACTTGCCTTGTAATTTATGTTGAAGCTTATCGGCCAACTTATAATCTTCATTTCTGAGAGCTTCTCTGATGGCAGGTATATTTTTATAAGCGTGCGGTTCGCCGCCCGTAGGATTCATTATTGCATTAATAGGCTCTCCCGACCAAAGTGTGGCATCATTTAAGTGAATTTTGTCAGATTCTACGCCGCCAAATATAGTTGCACCGAGTTTGCCATTCCCCAATACAAGGCTTTCCTCAAAATATTGAGCGGACTGTTTGTACCAAAGTGTATTTCTTGATTGAGCGAAGGCTTCGCAGGAAAATATCAGTAAAACCAATATTTTTAGATGTATTTTAAACATATTCATTAAGAAGGGTTGATTATTTTGTAAAGATAAAAAAACACTCCTAAAAATTTTATTTCAATTGAGATATCGCAAAATTATCTACATTT
>JAFEIL010000105.1 GCA_017495105.1 Emticicia sp.
TATACAAACAGTGTTGCAAAAGCACTTAGAGGAATAGCCATCGTAAACAAAAATACAGTAGTTGTCAGAGATGAAATAAAAAACAATAAGGAGGCTTCGGTAATGCAGTGGTCTATTGTCACTCCTTCAACCATTAAAATTTTGGATGGAAATGTAATCGAGCTTTCTCAAAATAATAAAAAAATGTATTTGCGTGTAATAACGAAAAGTAAAATACTTTTAAAAACTTGGAGTACCGAACCTGTCAATTCTTACGATGCAGAAAATCCGGGCACTATTCGGGTTGGCTTTGAAGCTCAGTTAGCAGCCAATCAAACCTCGGATTTTTCAGTCATATTTTCGCCGACCAATGAAAAAATAATAGTCAAGCCTTTAATTGACTGGAAATGAAAATTTTAAAACCGATATTTTTATATTTCATATTTTCAAATTCACTGGCCCAAGAGTCTATAAACTTGCAGGATGATGGATTTAGGGGAATTTGGTATTTTATTGGCAAAACCAATAACGAATTTGTACATAAATACAGTGGCGGATTAGGTACATATCCTGCCAATCATTATCCTTTTGCAATTTATTCGAAGGAAGCACACAAAACATTTTTTTGCTACGGTGGAGCATCTAAAGATTCAATTCCGAGTCTTTTACACGAGGTTGCTTACTTTGACCATAAAACTAAAATGGTATCAAGACCCACTGTAATTTTGGATAAAAAAACCAACGATGCACACGACAACCCCGTGTTAAGCATAGATGATGACGGTTATATTTGGCTTTTTTCCACCTCACACGGTGTAGAAAGGCCATCCTACATTCATCGAAGCAAAAAACCTTTTGATATTTCAGCTTTTGAAAAAATTGACGCCACACGCATTTTAGAAAACCGCAAAGTTCCTTTTGATAACTATTCCTATTTTCAAGTATATCATCAGAAAAAGTACGGCTTTCTGGCATTAATGACTCATTATGAAAAGGGAATGCTAAAGTTTGGAAAAAATAAGCTCAGAAGATCAATGGGGTTTGTAAGCAGCAAAAATGGTAATGAGTGGTCGGAGATTAAAGATTTGGGAATAATCGAAGAGGGGCATTATCAAACAAGTGGAATAAAGGGTAATAAAATAGGCACAGCCTTTAATTTTCATCCAGATACTGAAAAAGGAGCGGGGCTAGATTATAGAACAAATTTGTATTACTTGCAAACTGCTGACTTTGGGAATACATGGAAAACTGCTCACAATCAACAGATTAAGGTGCCAGTAAATGAAATTAAAAATGCTGCTCTGGTTAAAGATTACCAAAAAGAGGGATTAAACGTTTATATCAATGATGTAGCATTTGATGCAAAAGACAATCCCATAATTTTATATATAACCAGTAAAGGACCTGAGCCTGGCCCTCAAAATGCCCCCTACACTTGGAATGTGGCTCATTTAAAAAATCTTAATTGGGTGTTTTATGAAATCACCACTTCTGACCATAATTATGATATGGGCTCACTGTATGTGGAAGGAAATCTATGGAGGATTATAGCACCAACCGAGCCTTCTCCGCAAGCTTTCAATACGGGAGGCGAAATAGTTTTGTGGGAAAGTAGCAACGAGGGAAAAACTTGGATGAAATCGAAACAGTTAACAAAAAATAGTAGATTTAATCATTCCTATCCCCGCAAAACTCTTTCCGCCCATTCCGATTTTTATGCTTTTTGGGCCGACGGCCACGGAAGAAAAATGTCAGAATCTAACTTGTATTTTGCTGATTATAAGGGCAATGTGTATCAGTTGCCACGAAAAATGAAAAGTGAATTTGAAAAACCTAAACGCATTAAATAACCCTATTTGTATTAAATCATTTAGAAACATCTTTAAAATCATCTTTTTTCAATGTATAGCATTTATTTCTTGTTCCAAAAGCCTCGTCCATTCTTAACCAAGTGGACTTCTCTAACATCCACGCTTGGTTTGGCTAAAAGACGAAGAAAAAAATATTCAAAAGGCCAAAGAAACTGACAAAAATTGGGCTAAAATCCATCAATATATTATTCAAGAAAGCGATAAAATCATAGCTTTACCAACTTTAGGGAGAATTTAAATTGGTAGAAGGCTTTAGGATAAATCACGAGAATGTCTTCGCCGAGTAAGTTACTTAGCCTACTAATACCGAATGACAAAAAAAAATACTTAGACCGCTACGAAGCGGAACTCTTGAAAGTCTCTCAGTTTTCGGATTGGAATCCCAGTCATTTTTTAGATGTTGCAGAAATGACTTTGGGCGTAGCAATTGGCTACGATTGGCTCTTTCATGATTTAAAAGCGGCATCTCGAAAAATAATTAAAGATGCAATTTTGAAAAAAGGGATAAATCCTTCTTTTGAATCCAAGAATAATTCTTGGCTTCTTGCCAGTCATAATTGTAATCAAGTTTGCAACGCCGGAATGGTGTTTGGGGCATTGGCAATTCAAGAAGATAAATCCAAGTTAGCCGATGAAATAGTTAAAAGAGCCAAAACTTCAATTATTGATTTAATGCTGAAGTTATATCACCCCTTTGGGGTTCTTATATATTGATTTTCTTTTAATAAATACTGTACAGCATTTATTATAATTCGACTCATGTTGATTTCCATGCAATAAGTAATCAGATCTCAAGTCATTGCCCTTTATGCCTTTTTACTACAACAAAAGTACATAGTAAGTAAATAAGAATGATTGGAGACTAACCTATTTCAGATAAAATTGTACAGCTAAAACATCATGTAAGAAAGTTTTTTTGTGAAAATACAAAGTAAACCCCTAATTGCCCCCGTCTATTAAGTTAAAATTTTGCGGTAATAAATTT
>JAFEIL010000504.1 GCA_017495105.1 Emticicia sp.
CACATGTGGCTCACTTTCCCTACAATCGGTGGCTCAGTTTCGCAGGAATATACACGTAATCTAATGTTTGTAATTTATTCATAATTATTTGATGATTAAATGGGCGAAAAATCCTAGTGTATAGGGTGAAATAACTCTAAATCCATTTTTTTGTAAGGCATCACCACCTTTGTTTACTTGGGCTGTTCCTGTTAAATATCCATCAGGTGCAAGGTAGGATAGAAGCCCTATTTGTGCTTTTATGGCCTTGTTTTTTGCATTTTCATTTAATAAGCCATGCTGAAAACCAAACATTAATGCAGCAGCAATTCCGGCTGTTCCAGAGGTTTCTAAGCCCGTTTCGGGTTTGTGAAAAAAGTTAAACCAAAGTCCGTTGGTTTGTTGGTAAGCGATAACTTTTTCGACCGCTTTTTGAAAAGAATTTTTCAACAAGTTTTTTTCTGTACTTTCAGGTAAATGCACCAAAGTTTTGGCTAAACCCAGTAAATACCATGCTACGCCCCGACTCCAATTTTCAAAGAAAAGCTCGCCCTGTTCTGTACCTCTTTGATAAATTTTGTTACCTTTTTCTAAAACCAAAACTCTTGATTGTAAAGTTTTTATAGCCAAATTGGCCAAATCTGGGCGATTTAAAGTTTTTGCCAAAACTGCCAAAGGATAGCTAACCGTATAACATTCTTCGGTTTTTACCATTCTATTATTTCCCGTCCCATCGGCAATAACACCTTCTACATTGGCATGAGTCTCGCAAAATTCGATTGCTGTTTTTAGCAAAGGGTGCGTTGGATTGGTTTGTGCTAAAATGGCAAATGGTAAAATAGACTCAACGGTATGGATTTTTTCAATCGTTTTTACGTTATTCAAATTGCAATATACCAAGCTATTTTGGGCAAAATAAAGGTCTAATTGTTGCAACAAAACTTTTTTTGCTTGAGCAGAATGTTTACTCAATTCCAATAATCCATCCCAAACAATGCCTTGCTGCCAACCAAAAGTTTGTAAGGATTCAAGCGATAATAAACGGTCTTTCCAAGCGTCTTTTTTAATTTTATCGCCATAAACCAATAAATGTGGCAAATAAGCTTTCGGAGCTTTTTTTTGTGAATTATCATCTGAGAAAAACCAAAAAGGTTTTGTGCCTTTTATCATTTTTAGGATAATACCTTCTGTAAAAACAGCTTGTAAATCTTCCTTCGGAATAAGCAATTCAAAAGGCTGCATCAAAGCAGCAAATCTCAAATCCCAATCAGCTATTTTTTTGCCCGAAACAGCCGTTTTTACTTCTAAAATCAACTCTTCTCGTACATCAGTTGCACTTGTAATCCGTAGCCGAGCATATTCATTTTTTTGTGGAATTGCCTGATTCCAAGCTAGTTTTATACCTTCATTTTCGGCTGAAATTTCAGAAAATACCCAATCGAAAGCGATGTAATTGTCAGTTGGTAAAATTGCTTCTCCACCCGAAACCTTGGCTAAGAAATATTGATACGCATCTGCTTCTACCCAATTTTCAAAGGGGGCAGTTGAAGCGAGTATAGTAGCTGTTTTGAGCATTTGGCGACGGGTAAAATTCATTTATTTTGTTTTTTAAGATGCGTTAATCAATTTCATTTTTTCGGCATCCCAATTTAATGCTTTGTTCTTCTCTGCACTAATATTACAGGCAATCGAAGGCCCCGCGGTTCTAAGTCCGAAAGTTGCATCTTCTAAAATTGGAGAATTTGACCTTATGCCGTTGAAAAAAGAAATCATGTGGTCGAGTCTATCATCATAATTGGCAGGTGGTGCGAATTCAATAGTTTTTCCCATTTCGTAACCGCCTTTTTTATCACCATATTTCTCAGAGTACCACTTTTTATAATCTTCTTTTTGTTTGGCAGAAAAACTATCAAAAGAATCATATCCACCAAATCCAGGAGCAACGCTTCTTTTGAGGGTTTTGACCTTGAAATCATTCCAACCAATATCTATAGCCCCATCTGTGCCGATAAGTTTGATGCCAAATCCACCTTTTCCTTCACCACTTGCTAAATTGATTCGTGTATATAATTGAAACGAAGGATGCGTTTTTGCTTGCGGATAAGTCATGAAAGAGTTGATTAAATCGTAGGCATCTCTGCCATCTTTCCAATAGTTTACTTCACCCAAGGCAAATATTTTATTTGGTCCGATTGAACTAGTAATTGTATGTAAACCTGTGAGCAAATGTACCGTTAAATCTCCTGCCGAGCCTGTGCCATAATCTTTATAATTTCTCCATCTAAAAAAACGCTTGGCACTAAAAGGTACTTTGGGTGCATTGCCTAAAAACTTGTCAAAATCAATTGTTTGTGGCGAGGCATCTGTCGGGATTGAATATTGCCAAGCACCTTTTGCATCGGTTCGGTCGCAATAGGCTTCTACATAAGTCAATTCACCAATGATGCCACTTTCAAAGTATTTTTTGGCCTCTAAAATAGCCACACTGCTTGCTCTTTGACTACCAACTTGAAAAACTTTACCTGTTTTTTTTTGTGTTTCTATGATTGCATGACCGTCTTCTATTTTCTGAATCATAGGTTTTTCACAATAGACATGTTTTCCTGCATTCATGGCATCAATTGCCATCTTTTGGTGCCAATGGTCGGGCGTACAAATCAATACGGCATCAATATCTTTTTTTGCCAGTAACTCCCGGTAGTCATTGGTAGTAAAAAGAGAATTTCCCCATTTTTCTTTTGCTCTTTCTATTCGACCTGTGTATAAATCACAAACGGCAACCAATTCAATTCCATCAACTTTGAGGGCAGTATCGGTGTCATAATGCCCTATAATTCCAGCACCGATTAAACCTATACGGATTTTATCATTGGCACTAACTTTTGCTTTTGAAACCAGCGATTTATGGACAATATTTTCGTTTGGTGAAACCGTCGGTGCTACAGACAGAGCTGCTACCGAACCACCGATATTTTTTATGAATTTTCTTCTCGAATTTTCCATAATTGAGATTAAATATTTTAGTCAAAAATTTAAAATAGACTTTTCAGCAATCAAAATCGGTGAATCATAGATTGGCATTTGTTTAAACGAAACCCTGTTTCCCTTTCTTTCAATCTGATTTTCAGGTATTTCATAAATTGCTCCTGTGAGTATATCTACAAAAACAGGTTGGTCGAGATTGGCATTCAGAAGGGTGATATTTAGGTTTTTAGCAATATTGGTATTAGTCGGAATGTACTCATTATTCCAAATCGTAAAGAGCTGTTTTTTGGTGTTTTTATGTTTGTAAGCATAAACAGCGATGCTTCTATCTGTTCCTTTATTATACCTTACTTCGTCTTTTTCAACCGTAGCATTTATATTATGGGTATCGTGCAGATTTTTGATTCTTATCAAGTTATCGTCAAAAACAGAAGCCACATTTTGCATCGCATAATAAGCCATTTTAGGTCGAATGGCTCGTTTTAATGAATCAGATTCTATAATTCCTTTTACATTCATTCGGGTAATTGGTCCGCTTGTTTTGCCGTAATTCATTTCGATAATTCCTAAAATACTACTTTCTATGTCATGTCCTAAATCACCTAACATTCTACGAATATTCCATTTGGCTTGAGAGAGTTCTGACCAATCATAATCGCCAATTGCCCCACGATTCGGCCCACCAAATGACGGACTACCATTTTCGCCTTGACGCAATTTTATGGTTTTTGAATATTTGTTTAAAACTAATCTCAATTCCGCTACTCGGTCATAATTTGCATCGGGATTATAGACGTAATCGTGGTAAGTCATGTTATCAAAAAGGTGCATTTTACCTTTTTGGTGAATCACTTTAAAGAATATATCGGCATATTTCAAGTCAATATGCCCCATGGCCAAGCCTGAAATTTTGGCATTGGGTTGTATTTTTTTAATAATTTCTGCCGATCTGATATTTAGGTCGGCTACTTTTTCGGGTTTGTTTATTTCGTTATCACCAAAATTAGGTTCGTTCCATATTTCCCAATCGTGTACTTTATCTTTGTAACGAGTTGCCAAAGCCTTTACCCATTTGTCCCAAGCTTTTAGTGCTTCTGGGGATGATGGAATGCCAGCACTCAAATTGACACCGCCGCCCCCTTCATAAATTGGGTTACCATAACCCGTTTCAAGCCAAGGTTCTAAACCTCTCGAGTGGGCATCATCAATGATTTTATCTAACCAAGCCCAATCATATTGACCTTTCACTTTTTCAGTTTTTGCCCAACCTGCCTGCATACGCAAACGCTTGATGCCGAGCGGAACAAGGTAAGTTTTGAATTGCTCATAATCAGTCAAATCACGGTCGAGGGTTTCGCAACCAATAATCCAGTTGGATGATTTTATTTCATCGGTGCTTTTAGGTTTTAGCGTTCCGATTTTCTTAAAATTAATGCTATAATCAGTTTTCACCCGATTGGCAGATATGTCAATGTTTTGGGCAAAAATTGGGTTATTGCCCAAAATCATTAGGACAAAAAGTGATTTTAAATATTTCATAGGGCCTTTACTTTTATGTATAATTTTCCACTCGATCTTGCAGGTGTTCTTTGTTTAATAACAATGCGTTTTAACTCTGGATTTGGCGAATCTTGAAGATTTTTAGGTGCCGAAAGCTCCTCGATTTCTATGGAAACGTCTCTCATAGAAATGGGTTGTTCGATAATTAATTCTAGCTTTTCTCCAGTTTGTTCTAACAATAAACCCGATGCAGTTTTACTGACTTTGGCTTTTGTAAGCCATTGAAAAGCCACTTCCAAGGCTGTTTCTTTGGTTATCCATTCATCTTGAATAGATACAGAGTTTTCTGAATTTAGCAAAATAGTTCTGACTACTTTCTCAGCTTTTTTGGAATAAATACTCGATAAATCTACGACATTTCCGATACTGCCTTTTGCACTTTTCGCTTCTTCTATAGTGGCTTTACCATCTATTTGTTGATTCTCACCATCAAATCGAAGAATGTTGTGACTTTCTGAGCCTGCTCTAAATGTAGTCCAGCGGTCGCTACTCTGACTATAATTCCACAAATCAATTTTGGCTGCTCGCATTCTATCATAATTTTCTGTGCCTAAATCAATGGCCCAACGCACACCTTTTGCCTCTAAAATAAAACTTCCTATGTCCATGTGAGCATGCGAATAATTAACTGTACCGCCTTTTATTGCTACAAAAGTTGCCTTGGGGTTGTTCCATTCTGACCTCATCACACCCAAGGCCAAACCTCCTTTAGAAGTATAGTGTTTGGATAAAGTTTTTTGAATATTTTCTGCTAAATTTGGCTCCCACCATAGTATTTCCAACGGAAAATGGCGATTTAAAAATACTTTTTTGGGAAAATTTGCATCGGTTTCTTGTTGAATAAATTGATTTATTTTTTTTATTTCATCTGAAGCTAAATCTGCTCTATTTAGTTCTTTTCCAAACCAAAGCATAATTGGCTCATTCAAATTTTCTATATGATAATCAGAATAATTAAATTCCTCGCCAATGGTGCCGAGCATATGTTTTTTGTAATCCGCTGTTTTCAGAAACCCTTGTTTTTTTTCTAAATCATAACTTAATCCCATGGCTGTTCGTAAGGCTTCAATCGTTATCACATAAAAACTGGTGCCATACGACCAATAACTTGGACCTTCGGGATAAGAGCCATCTGGATGATATTCGTTGCCTGCATTAGGCAAGTATTTGATTGCCCGCTCAATTATCCGCTTAGACAGTATTGGCTCTGATTCGGCAATTGCAAGAGCTGCAACTGTAAGTCCTCCGTGGCAAACTGGATTCCAGTTATTACTGTTGGTGACCCAACTCTTGATATCCTCCTTAATTTCTAAGGAAGGTAAAAGTGCATTTTTAACGATGGCACTTTTTATTTTTTCTCTTTCTTCTTGGCTTAAATCGTTATAAAGCCAGTCTAAACCAATACCAGCTGCTAATGCCCCTTCGCCAACGTCCAAAAAATGACTTGGACACCAGTCAGGTAATTCTGAAATTTCTAAGAGTTCTTTTTTTGCTCTTTCAAAATATTTTTTTTCGCCAAAAACTCGGTATGCCAATGACAAAGCCAAAATTCTCCCTTGCACTTGTCGCAGAACATAAAACTTAAATCCTGTACTTGGATATACTATTTTATCGGCTTCAAGGTATTTGTCAGCCTCAATTTTTAGTAGTTTTAGTAACTGCTTTGATGCCTCGTCTTTTTGAGTTTTCAACAAAGAAAGTTTGGTTTGATTAGCAAATAACCGCGGATGTTCAGACATATTTTGCCCGAATGTTAGGGGTAAGGATGTTTGAGCAAATGTGCAGGTAAAGCACAATAGGAAAATACCGATAAGATAAAATA
Organism: Emticicia sp.; assembly: GCA_017495105.1. GTDB lineage: Bacteria > Bacteroidota > Bacteroidia > Cytophagales > Spirosomataceae > Emticicia. Next base: position 6,347 of record JAFEIL010000504.1, read on the forward strand.
TTTCTTTTTTCATTTATTTTTACTAATAAAGTTAGATACATAATCTAACCAATCTTGTTTCGACTTAAACTGCGGTGCTTTGTTCCAACCTGTTCCTACGAAATAAGTAATTGGCTTGCCAGATTTGACTTTCAGAACCACATATTTTTCTTTTTCATACTCCGAAAACTCCTTGATTTGGTTGGGATTCACGGCAACGGTTGTTCCTAATTCACCATTATAAGGCTCAAAAGACTCCCAAAGCGTTAATGTTCCTTTTTTCGAATCCTTAAATATTTCAGGATTTTTGGTAAATGAAAGCCCCAAAGCGATTGCCATTGGCTCTTTTGAATCGGTGGTAAAAGTGCTGGTTACTTTACAAAAATTATTTCCCACTTTAAGGCTAATTATTTTTTTCTCGCTAACCTTAATTCCATCTGCATCCCAAGCATCAAAATTTAGTTCAAAAGCTATTTCTTCTTCGGTATTTTTTAAGATTTTGTGAGTTGTATAAGGGGCTGAAATATAAGGCTTTCCATTTCTCAAAATGGCTGTTCCGCCTAAACCTCTTCCATAAGCGACATGATAAAAATCAAGTCCTTCACCGTGATTTTCGTGGTACGATTTCCCTTGATTATTTTGGTCGTACCATTTAGAAATAATCGGATAATCCACCGATTTTGTCCAAATATCAATGCCGCTGCTTACTCTATTTTTAACGGGTGAACCATAAACCCGAAAAGCAATACGGTCGTTTTCCCAGCAAATATTTTCGTTGGCTTCGGGCATAAATCGTACAAAAGCTTGGGGTTTCATGGGTTTGCCAAAATCTGTAACGTAGCAACCCATACTTTTGGCGGGCGTAATTTCCTTAATCCCCATTTTAGCAGCTTGGGTAAAAGCCAAAACTACAGGGCCAAAGGCATGAATATCATTAAGTTTCCAAGTGTGTTTGATGTAGTCCTTTTTTGTTCCTTTTCCTGGACAAAGGCACCCGATTGTGGTATTACTTATTGAGCCATCGGGCGTGATATATGAAGTATAACCGCTTAATCCTTTGATAAATTGAGGTAGACAAGTTTTATCTAAAATCCCTTTTTCAATACAAATTCCAAGACCAAAGAGCATCAAACCACTGCCAGAAGTTTCTACAAATGAAGTATGATCGGTCATTTCTTGGTTCCATAGCCCTTCTTGATTTTGGTATTTCAAAATAGTTGTAAAAAAGTTTTTCGCCAATTCATTTACTTCTTTTTTTCTTGGATGAGCATTTGGCAAATCTCTTACTAAAAATGCCAAAGCAAATGCCCCCCAGCCATTCCCGCGGCTCCAATTATCTTCCGAAATTTTACCCAAACCTTGAAAACCTCTTCCTTGGTGAATCAAGCCGTTTTGGTCTTTCAAGATTTTAAACATTTCTAAGGTTTCAAAAACAGCAAAATCAACATATTCTGGTTTATTCATGCTCATTCCTGCGTACATCATATAAGGAGTAACGGCAAAAGCACAATCAATCATAAACTGGTCGAGGCTATCAACTTTGAGCCAAGGGGCAGTCATCAATCCTTCCGAGGTGCGTTTTTGATTTTTGAACATTTTATCAGCATATTCAATAACGTGAGTTGATAAATTGGGGGTTTTATTCAAATAATTCAGATAAGCCACGCCCGTACCGCCAGCTTCGTAGCTGATAAAACTGCCTCTTCCCTTGATTTCTTTACTTTTGAATTTCTCAAAAATTTCAATCGTTCTGTTTAAAGTTTTTGGGTCTTTTTGTAAGACTGCCAACTCGCTCATGCTGTGCATAAACAGTGTTCCGCCGTAAATGCCCAAATCGACTTCTTTCAAACCTCTTTCAACCGCTAATTCCGCAATCGCTTCGGTTGCGATGGGTTTTGTTTGGGCGAAAATAGGTTTGCCCAAAAGCCAAAGGCCCATGAATAATAAGTAAAGATATTTGCTTTTGTGTTGTTTCATTTTTCTTTTAGAATTTCTAAGACCTGTTCCGTTAGTTTTTCTTTGCTCAACAAATTCATTTTCTTGTCTCCACGGTACCAATTTTTCCATTTTTCGCTTTGGCTTTTCAATTGTTGTCCTTCTTTTATTAGGTTGAAAGCTTCCAATCCTTTTTGAATATATTTTTTCGTTTCAACAAGGTCATTTTTTTCCGCTGAAATTTTTGCTTTAAGGCTGTTTTCGAGCCATGCTGTTAAGCCCAATATTATTTTCAAATGTGCAACAAAATCAGTTTTAAAAAATAAACTTTGCTCAACCATTTGAGCCAAAGAATCGGCTTCTAACAAGCCTTTTTTTTGACTCACTACCCTTTCGAGTAATGCTGTGTGGCTCAAATCTCCCGAAAGCATATCTCCAATAGCCGATTTTATCCATTTACTTTCCTCTGTTTCTTGGTTTTTCTTTTTTAGCAATGCCTGATATTTAATAGAATCCGTCAGTTGTAGCTGCAATTCGCTTAAAATACCAGCAGCTAAACTATTGGTCTGACCATCCATCAAGATAGGTGTTCCTGTTTTGTTGCTCAATTCAAAGCTCTCAAAATACTTTTGATAAACTTGTTGAATGAGTGTAGAAGAGCTACCATACCTTTCTTTAAACCATTGATTATTAAACTTTTGAACATCAAAATCATTGAAGTTTAAAAGCATTTGAGCCGATGCTGCTATACCCATTGAAAACTCTCGCACGTTCGAGATATTCATAATACAGTAGGTCGTATCGCCTTTTTCAATGGCTTGTTTTAAAACTTTTTGTGTTTGTGAAGGGGAAACAATTGGCACTAAATGCGGCCCTGAACCCCATAGTTGATGGTGGTAATATACGCCATACGTATTTTTGGATGAGCGTTTGGTATTGAAAAAGTCAGCTTGCCAACGCCATCCTGGGGAATTATCAGCAAAAACAACTGTTACATTTTCGGGAATTTGAAGGTATCCAGCTTGATTTAGTGTTGAACCCTCTGCCCATAAAGTTGTAGTAATTGGTGGATTTGGGCTTTTGTTCACTTGCATTATCAGTTGCATCTGAAACGCCATCGCTTCTGAAATCAAACGTCCACGGTCGGCATCGGTTTGGGGTGTAGCGGGGTCGGCGAGCCACATGGGGCGGTCGGCAATACCTCGCAAACCAATTTGCCAAATCACTTTTGGGTATTTTGCCCATTCTTTGGCATATGCACGCCATACTTCCTTTACTTTTTCTCGCTCTGAGAAATAAGAAAACAAGGGCTTCGTACCATCTTTCTTTTTCCAATAATTAAAAAAGGTAAAGGCACTTACGCCCATTGGCTCTACGTGGTGCATCGAAACGAAAAGCCCTCTTTTACTTGCTTCTTGTACCAAAGCTGCTTCGGCAGGATTGCCTATATCAATAAAACTGGCAGGAATGATCATATTGAAACCTAAACGTAATGCTGTTTCACAGACTTTTGCCATCGTTTTGGGCGACATCACTTGCTGATAATATGGATAGTCAATGTTTCGTTTCCCACCGCTTTCTTGCCATTCAGTTAATAAATCTTCATCGTTGATAAACCATCCTCGGTATTTAAAAGTGGGTGTTTTGTACTGAATATCAATAGTTTGCCAAGACAAAACGCTTTGTTTTTTCGGTTCACGGTCATTCCAAAAGCACATTGGGTCAATGCCCAAATGATGTTCAATGAAATGATAAATTCCAAAAACTGTGCCTAACTCATTACCGCCCGTAACGTAAAGGTTTCCGTTTTTGGTTTGAATTTGATAACTTTCTACATTTATTTTTTGTTGAGTTTTAATAAAAATAGCCTGTTGTTTAGGTGTTTTTTTTGCAACAATTTCAAGCCTTTTGCCCGTTATTTTCTGTATATCACTTACTAAATCTTTTACTGCAATTTGTACTGACTCTGGTTCTGTTGCTGGTAAAACAATAACCGCCTGTTGGGTTTGATTGACCAATACAAATATGGGGTTTGATTGCCCAAAAGTGAAGGCTGAAAACAACAGATTTACAAGTAAGAAGTATATTTTCATGGTTGGAAGGTTTCGAAGTAAAAGGGTCAATAACAATTACTGACCCTTTTTATTTAGAAGTACAAGATTCGACTAAGTTTGCGACTTGATCGAATCTTATACTTAATATCCAGGATTCTGCTCTAATTTAGCATCTTTGTTTGCTTCTATTTCAGAGAACGGAATTGGAAATAGAGCGTGGAATGGTTGAATAGTTGGGCCACTTAAGGTG